>NZ_JASJXA010000002.1:0-272458 GCF_035018905.1 Glaciimonas sp. Gout2
ACTAGCTTCGCGCTTTGCTTCATTCGTGGCGCTCGCGGCTTCGGCACTTTGGTTGAAATAAATGTCAACACACCCTAGCTAATATAAGCATTTTTATAAGTATATTTTTTAGTATTAACGTGGAACATCCCTTGAAAGATCAAGATGAAGCCTTCTACTGCTCTTGAGCAGAACCGTATTGCCGTACGCGAAATCACAAGTAGATTTCATACGGCCAATCCGCGTGTGTTTGGTTCTGTTTTACACGGCGAGGATGAAGAAGGGAGTGACCTCGATTTACTGGTTGATCCTACCAGCGAAACCACGATGATGGATATCGGTGCGATTCGTTACGAACTGCGCCAGTTACTAGGCATTGCAGTTGATGTCCTTACACCCAAAGCGCTGCCGGAAAGCTTCAGGGCCCAAGTGCTTGCGGAGGCAATTCCCGTATGAGCAGGACTGATCAACCACGTGTGGCTGAATACTTAGGGCACATTATTGAAGCAATTCAGCGTATCGAATGGTATAAAACCGGCATGACAGAAATGCAATTTCTTGACGATGAGAAAACTCAGGATGCGGTTGTTCGTAATTTTGAAATCGTTGGAGAGGCTTGTAAAAACATTATAAAGAAGCATCCAGAATTCGCGGCTCAGCACAGTGAAATTCCCTGGGGATTTGCCTACGAAATGCGCAATGCCTTGGCGCATGGCTATCACAAAGTCGATTTTGAAATAGTATGGAATACGATACATCGTAATTTGTATTTACTCCTGGCCCAAATTGAGCAGGCTCTGATAAAGATAAAGTGACAGGCGCTTACATGTCCCTAACTTTAACCCGGCAGTTGAATAGAAGTTATTAAACTAATGAATGTTCTGCAAGGATTGTTGACGACAATCCAGGACTACTATTCTGTTTATTCGGTCTGCTTGCAATCGCGCAATATCCTCCCCGATATTGCGCCCACTTTTATCCCCCTAATATTTCGCTATTATGCTGACCTAGCCCCGGAGCAGGACGGGCGATGGTGCCGATTTGTCCGTCTAAAATCAGTGGTTGCCGAATGAAACGTTCTTTTTTCTGCGCATTTTTATACTGCCCTTCTATTTCAACCACCATGCGGCGTGCGTTGACATGGGCATCTTGTACCACGTCTTCTGCCTTTAACACCGGACCGAAAGCGATACGTTCCGCTTCCAGGTTTTGACATAGCCAGTCGAAACTGCGGCCAGCAATTGCATTGCGCAAATGTGGATCGATTTCCTGGTTGCGTGCATTCCGTTCTAGCTCCGGCAGACCCGCAAATTCGTCGAGCCCGATCAACTCGCAAAGCGCCCGCCACATGTGATCTTCGCCTGCAATACTCAACGTGATCTGGCGTCCGTCGGCAGTGCCAAACAATCCATAACCCGGATCTTCGGGGGGCAGCGGGCGGATCGGTTGCTGGTTCATCACAGGGACCAAAAACGGCGTCATCCAGCAGACTAATGAATCGAACATGGAGACATCGATTTGGGCGCCTTTGCCGGACTGGGATCGTGCGAACAGTGCGGTCACAACACCTAATGCAGCGAACATCGCCGAAGAGATGTCGGCCAGTGGCAACACGGGTAGCGTGGCGTTAGCCTCCTGGCCTTGCGGTACGTCCAGCATGCCGACCGAACCCTGGATGCTGATGTCATGTCCGGCGACGCCTGCCATCGGGCCATTTTGGCCAAACGACGAAATTGAGGTAAATACGAGCGAAGGTTTGCGCGTGCGCAATGTGTCAGCGTCCAACTTTAAGCGTGCCATGACACCAGGGCGAAATCCCTCGATGACGACGTCCGCCGTATCGACCAGTTGCAAGAACTGTTCTTTGCCTGACGAAGATTTAAGATCCAGCGTCACTGAGCGTTTGTTGCGATTCAGTGAGGAGAATAGCCCGGGGAAGCGACGTGACGGATCACCGCCATCTGGTCGTTCAATCAGAATCACATCCGCGCCGAGGTCAGCTAATAGCATCGTCGCGAAGGGGCCGGGATATTGTTCGGCCAGACTAAGGATGCGAATGCCGGCTAATGGAAGTGCTGCCATAAGAGATTGCCTAATAAGCGATAGTTGATGCTTCAATACCGAAGAGTATAAAACAAATACTAAATAGTATGTGTATTTCTGATTAACGAATTGTTGGCCGAAACGCATAAACATCAGAAATGCGTGGTTTTTTTGAAATCGACTGATCATGCCGTAAAGTATATACTTGACCGTATTGAATAGTACCGTTTAGTATGATAAGCAATGCTGGCCGGAGCCCCTCGCACTGGAGGCATAGAAATTATCGGTAGTACCGAACGCACAATGAAGGATGTAACCCATGGCAGATGAAGTATTGGTCGAACATGAAGATGGTCTGGTGATCATCACAATCAACCGACCACAGGCGAGAAATGCAGCCAATCGTGCGGTTTCTTTCGGCGTGTGTGAGGCAATGGATGAGATGGATCGGCGCGATGACTTGCATTTGGCCATTCTCACTGGCGCGGGTGGTCATTTCTGCTCTGGGATGGATCTCAAGGCATTTGCACGCGGTGAAGTCACGCGGGTTGAGGGAAGAGGCATCCTGGGTATGACCGTGACGCCTCCGGTTAAGCCTGTGATTGCTGCTGTTGAAGGTTATGCGTTGGCTGGTGGATTCGAATCGGCGTTAGCTTGCGATCTTTTGGTGGCATCGCGCACGGCAATGTTTGGCCTGTCCGAAGTCAAGCGCGGACTGGCTGCCGCGGCGGGAGGATTGTTGCGTTTGCCGCGCTTGATCCCGCAGCGTATTGCGATGGAAATCGCGCTTACCGGCGAAATGATATCGGCCGAGCGGCTGGAACGTTATGGACTGATCAATGCATTGGTGGAACCTGGTGGTGCGCTGGCCGAAGCCAAGCGTCTGGCGCGTCTGATTCTGGCGAACGCGCCGATGTCAGTCGCGGCAAGTAAGCGCGTGATTGTTGAACAGCGTGATTGGCCAATTAACGAGATGTTTGCACGCCAGGATGCTATTACCGGCCCGGTGTTGCGCTCCAACGATGCACGTGAAGGCGCATTGGCGTTCGCCGAAAAGCGCGCGCCTAAGTGGACAGGTACTTGAACGCTGTTAGTAGCTAAGTTAAAAATAAGACTTCAACGATAATAATTCAAACCTAAGTCTACATACCATGGCGACAGTCTACTCTTGGGCGTGCGCCGCAAACCTATAACCTTGAGTGTGCCATGATTCCACGTACCATTTTTACAGCCGATTACGAACTCTTCCGCGACACCGTGCGGCGCTTTATCGCTGAACATATTGTCCCTTTTCATGCCGACTGGGAAAAAGCCGGTCAAGTGCCGCGTGAACTGTGGCTTAAGGCGGGTGAGTTAGGTTTGCTCTGTTGCAATGTTCCGGAAGAATACGGCGGCATGGGTGGCGATTTCTTACACAGTGCGATCCTGATAGAGGAAATGGCCCGTGTAGGCGCAACTGGCCCGACTTTTTATCTGCAATCAGACATCATCGCTCCGTATCTGGTGGATTTCGGTACGGAAGAACAGAAACAAAAGTGGTTGCCGAAAATGGCGACCGGCGAAGTGGTAGTAGCGCTAGGCATGAGCGAGCCATCTGGCGGTAGCGACGTGCAGGCCATGCGCACGCAGGCGTTGCGTGACGGTGACGAATACGTGATCAATGGACAGAAGGTTTTTATCACTAACGGTCATAGCGCCGATCTATTGGTATTAGCTTGTAAGACCGATCCAAAGGCGCGCGGCAAGGGCGTCAGTCTGATTTTGGTTGAGACCAATTCGCCGGGCTTTACACGTGGGCGCAAGCTTGAAAAGTTAGGCTGCAAAGCACAAGATACATCCGAGTTATTTTTCGCCGATGTGCGTGTGCCTGTGAGCAACTTGCTTGGTGATGAAGGCGGGGGATTTGTACTGCTGATGACACAACTTGCGCAAGAGCGTCTGGTTCAGGCAATCCGTGGCGTGTCGAGTTCTGAAGCGGCATTGGAATGGACCAAAGCGTACGTCACCGAGCGCCAGATGTTCGGCCAGACGCTTGGGGACTTCCAGAATACGCGATTCAAGTTGGCTGAATTGCATGCTGAAGTATTAGCGCAACGGGTATTTGTTGACCGTTGTATCGAGTTGCATCTGAAGGGCGCGCTGGACTCGACCGATGCTGCAGTTGCGAAATTGGTGACTACTGAACTGCAAGGTAAGGTAATGGATCAGTGCTTGCAGTTCTTCGGTGGTTGGGGCTACATGTGGGAATACCCAATCGCACGTGCGTTTGCCGATGCCCGTATGTGCCGTTTGGGTGGTGGTACTGCCGAGGTAATGAAGCAAATCATTGGTAATGCAATACTGCCAAAGGTCCGAAAACCGGTTGCTGCATAGCGTCAATTTGCATTGGTTGGTTAGTTAGTTTTAAAAAAAACTGAAAAGACTAAGTAATCGTTGAGGAAAAATGTATAGAAATTGCTATACATTTTTCTAATTTTGTCTCGCTAACATTCGCTCAAAGGAAGCTCTTGCAATGAGACCTTCCCATTTACCCTCGCTTCTATCCGACCTTGATTTATCTGCATCAAGGCGGCTCCGAGCCTTTTTCAGCCCTAGGCGGTGCATCGAAAGGCACCTTAAAGTTAAAGCTTGAGGGTTGCTATATTCCTAAAAAGGAATGTTCGTTGACTTATCTGCACTGCAGTCTGTTGCAGCAATACATCATATTCTAAAGTTTTAATTTGTACCTAAAAGTACATTACAATACCAAATAGTATAATAATAAATTAGGCTAGTTGGAGTCAGGCAGAAGGCAGTCTTCGCCCATAAAAATACCAGCGCAAGCTTAGAGTGATCTCTAAAACGCATTACGCGAATCAATCTTGCATTGTCGATGCTCACCGCACAGCTGTGCGGCCTTGCTTTTCAGTCGACCTTGGTTGTGGGTGGCAAGCGTGTTCATTGCGGTTTGTAGAGTGCTCTTAAGACAATGAACTTTTCGTCGGAAAGTGCAGGTTTGACGGATATCGGTTCGATATGTCGCGCAAGAAATAAAAATTTAATGTAGCAATAGGAGGATGACAATGCGCAATTTAATCAATAAATATAATAAAGATTATTACGGCGGCGGTTTGATGATGTTGTTGGGTTTGGGCGCTGTGGTACAGGGGCGCACATATAACATTGGCACGTTAAGCAAAATGGGACCAGGATTTTTTCCCGTGGCGCTGGGAACGATGCTGATGTTGGTAGGTGCAGCAATTGCGCTTACCGCTAAAAGTAGCGTTTCGGCAGAGGAAGAAAAACATTTGCGGCCCGAATGGCGTGGCTGGATCTGCATCGCTCTTTCCATCGTCGCTTTTGTGGTCCTGGGTCGCTATGGTGGATTGTTGCCAGCGACGTTTGCGATTGTTTTCATCTCCGCAATGGGAGATCGGAAAAATTCACTGAAGAGCGCATGCCTATTATCGTTAGCAATGGTGGCAGTGTGCGTAGTCGTGTTTTGGTGGGCGCTTAAAATGCAGTTTCCTTTGTTTCAGTGGGGTTGAGTCATGATCGGACAGTCTTTAATGGATTTGTGGCAAGGCTTCGGCGTTGCGCTTCAGCCACACAATCTGATGTGGTCGTTTGTTGGTGTATTAATTGGTAATCTGATCGGTGTATTGCCTGGCATGGGTGCACTTTCGGCGATCTCCATGCTGCTTCCGTTGACCTACACTTTACATCCGATTCCTGCAATTTTAATGCTCGCCGGCATTTTTTATGGCTCGCAATATGGCGGGGCAATTGGTGCGATATTACTTAACCTGCCTTGCCATCCTCCGCATGCTGTTACCTGTCTTGACGGTTATCCGCTAACCAAACAGGGCAAGGGTGGAACCGCGCTCGGCATTACCATGATTTCATCATTTTTTGCCGCATCATTTGGTATTGTTGTGATGATTTTTGCATCGCCTTTGTTGGTGAGTGTCGCCTTCAAGTTTGGCCCAACGGAAATATTTTCGATCATGTTGTTGGGTCTGATTTGCGGTGGCACCATGTCAAAAGGATCGCCCTTAAAAGGGGTGGCGATGACGCTGGTCGGCTTGATGATCGGATTAGTCGGAACCGATGTGAACACTGGAACCGCCCGCTTTACTATGGGCTTGATCGAACTTTCCGACAAAGTTGAGTTGGTTGCTTTGGCACTGGGTTTATTTGGTGTGACTGAATTTTTGCGCAGCGTGAACCGCATGGAGGTTGTTGCTAAAGGCGTCAAAATGCGCTTGCGCGATATGCGGCCTAGCAAGGCTGAGCTGAAACAGTCATTCTTTCCGATGGTGCGAGGCACCTTGATTGGAACTTTATTCGGTGCAATGCCCGGAACCGGACCGACTATCACGACATTTATTGCGTATGCATTTGAGCGCAAAATATCCAAAACACCTGAACGTTTCGGTCATGGTGCAATTGAAGGTGTCGCCAGCCCGGAAGCTGCTTCACACTCAAAAACCCAGGTTGATTTTATTCCGACGATGAGTCTCGGTATTCCAGGCGATGCCGTGATGGCGCTTATTTTGGGCGCATTACTGATTCAGGGAATCCAGCCTGGACCGCAACTGATCACTGAACATGCTGACCTTTTCTGGGGTCTTATCGCTAGCTTCTGGATCGGTAATGTATTACTCGTTATATTGAATGTGCCACTCATCGGTATTTGGGTAAAACTGCTTCAGGTGCCTTATCGCTATCTGTATCCAGCCGCCTTATTCTTTATCGCGGTAGGCGTCTACAGTACCAACAATAGTTTGTTTGAAATTGGTGAGGTGCTGGTATTCGGTCTGATCGGGGCTATCTTCGTTGCTCTGGATTTTTCAGTCGCGCCGATCTTGCTCGGCTATGTGCTTGGACCCATGGTAGAGGAAAACTTCCGTCGTGCCTTGTTGCTTTCTCGTGGTGACATGATGGTGTTCGTGCAGCGGCCAATTAGTGGTGCGTTCTTGGGAGTGTGTGCTTTCCTGATCCTGATTCAGGTGTATTTTGCGATTCGTGCCAAGCATCGAAAAAAATCGGCGAAATTGCAATCTGTATTGCATCCAGTGATTCCGGTGGTAGAGGAAGGTTGATAGCGCCGGGACTTCTGTCCCGGTTGTTGCAGAACAAATAGTGTTGGATTGCGAAGGGTCTGCTGCATGGGGTGTTGATACCGCATGCAGCTTATCGGATATTTTGGTTCGCCCTACCGCATTGCGCCCTTTGAATTAGAACTGGCTGTTACCGGAACATGAATAGCGTGACATCAGGTTTGCCTTCCACCATTTCATGGGGCAAGGGCGACATAACAAAGTAATTGCAACATGCGGGGCCTAGCGCCCGATACTCAATATTGGTGGATATTGCAATGAAACAAAATGATGCATTACCAGTTAACACAGACGCAGGCAAACGTCCGCAGCGCCAACGTCACATATGGATTAATTCTGACAGGGTGTTTTATGCTGGATTGATCGGTCAGCGCACTACCCGCGTGATGGGCAGCATTATTATGTATGTATCGCTGGCTGAGCCAATACGGATTAGTATCGACGGAGGTGATTGGTTAAGCACCGACCTCGCGATTGTGCAAGCCTACACGCCGCACCGAATTGAATGTGATAACCGTCTGGTCGCGGTGATACATATAGAACCAGAAACAGTTGATGTGAGTCTTCTGCCGAGTTATTTGAAAGCAGTTTCCGGTCAACGAAACGACGACGCAGTGGTGCGGCAGATGCGTGAGGCGTATGCAAAAATTAACAGTCTGGGAGATATTATCGATCCGCAGACTGAAGACTTTGATATGTTTTTTTTCGGACAACTGCTGACGCGTCCGCGTACTTTCGAATCACGGATTGCATCGTTAGTTGCCTCTATTAAACTTAATCCTTGCGGTCAGGCATCGGCAATCGATAGTGCGCGTGATGCAGGACTTTCGGTATCGCGGTTTTTGCATTTGTTCAGGGAGACTGTGGGTGTGCCTTTCCGTAGTTTTCGGTCATGGAAACGGGGACGTAGTTTGCTTTATCGCTTGATGGATTCGACTAATCTGGTTTATCTGGCACTCAATACCGGCTATCCGGACTCTACCCATTTTAGCCATTCAGTGCGTCAGGTTTTTGGCATGACGCCAACACTGTTATTTAAGAACTGCCACAAAATCAACATGTATGGACAGGCTATCCCGCCCCCCAACGCTACTTAGAAAAGGACTTACGCAAAATCGCCCCAGCGGCGTTGTGCTTTCTTTGCCGCCCAAGCATCTTGTCTGCGGCGGAGGGGTTGCAAACCAGTTGCATCATTAGGATTTACGAAAAACCGTCCCAGCAAGGCGTGCCGACGCAGGCAGTACGCTAGTACCGGGCCACGTTGGCGGCAAGGAGAGCACAACGCCGCTGGGGCGATTTTTCGTAAATCCTAATAAATATCTACAAGATTTTCTCGTTTGACTGCAATACGTGGGCGCTCTACTGTTGGGTATAAAAAAATGACAAAGAGTCGACAGCAATATGCTGATACGACCGGAGACAGAAAAAAGCGTTTATCAACACTCTTCCGAGAGCCTTTTGATCAACGCAGCGATGTGAAAGTTTGCGCGAATAATTAACACAAGATATTGATAGCTGTAACGACCGGTTATACGTAATCGGGCGTAACGACTATCAGCGTGAATGCACGACATCACCGCATTATCTGCCGCTCGGAATCTGCCTGGCGCTTGACGCTGGTTGCATGATTTTGCTTAGTCATTTTTTATATTCCCTTGCGAAATACTTTATAGGTACTCGCAGTTGTTATAACCATTGAAAAGACTTGAGCGAACTATGCGTGCACCTTACAGTAGAAATTTATTTGACCTTGTGTGTGAAATGGCTGAGCGGTATACCGATCGGCCTGCCATCATTGCAGGAGATCAGCGTGTTACTTATCCCGAGCTGGAACTACGAATTCGCCGCGTCGCCGCGGGAATGCGTGCTGCTGGCGTAGGTCGCGGTGATCGTATCGGCATTTTGGTCAATAACCGTCCGGAATGGATCGAAGTGTGTATCGCTTCGGCGGCTATTGGTGCAGTCGCCGTGCCTTTCAGTACCTGGTCGAAACGTGCGGAACTCGATTTTTTATTGGCAGACTCAGACGTCAAAGTATTGTTCACTCTGGAACAGTTTGGGGAACAGGATTATGCCGCTGACCTGATCGCATTGATACCTGAGTTGGGCACCGTCGGGTCTGGTCAATGGCGTTCGGCGCGCTATCCAAAGATGGATGCCGTTGTTGCCATTGGCGGCAGTAACTCCGGTGGCGTGCCCCTGATTGGCGCTATCGATTATGAGGCTTTCGTCAGCCGCCATCCGCCGCTCGACGAATCTCAGGTGCCCGGTGCCGGCGGTCATAACGGCGATGATGCGATGATTCTTTACACATCAGGCTCAACTTCTTATCCGAAAGCAGTGCGATTGACGCAGTGCGCCATGCTTGAAAACGCCTTCAACATCGGTGAACGGCAAGGGTATTCTCCTTACGACAAAGTGCTGCTGGCATTGCCGTTGTTTTGGTCGTATGGATCAGCAAATGCGATGTGCGCCACCTTCACGCACGGTGCCGCGCTGGTATTGCAGACGCGCTTTGAACCGGCTGGCGCTATCGAATTGATCGAGCGGCATGCTTGTACGGCGATCTATACCTTGCCAGCAATGACGACAAGTATTGTCACGCATCCGTCATTTCATCAGGACCGCACGCGTAGTCTGCGTACCGGCCTCACGATCGGCAGCGCGCAGGATGTCGTCAATGCAGCCGAAATCCTCGGCGCGCACGAAATCTGCAACGTCTACGGACAAACTGAAAGCTACGGAAACTGTTGCGTCACCTGGCATCATTGGCCGCTGGAGCAACGCAAACAAATGCAGGGACAGCCGCTGCCTGGTGTGACGGTACGTATTGTTGACGCGGATACTGGCGAACAAATGGCGCAAGGTGAAGTCGGCATGATTGAGGTATTCGGCAATGTAACGCCGGGATATACCGGCACTAGCATCGAACTAAACGACTCGGCCTTTACATCGGATGGCTATTTTCCAACGGGTGATCTGGGGCAATTGACCGTCGATGGTTGTTTGCAATTTGTTGGTCGGAATACCGAAATGATTAAGCGTGCAGGCATCAACGTCGCGCCCGCCGAAATTGAAGAGTTATTGCAGCAGCACGGCGCTGTTGCGCTGGCTGGCGTAACCGGTGCACCGGACGCCGACCGCGGCGAAATGATTGTGGCTTTTATTGTGCCAGTGCCGGGTATGGAAGTGAGTTGTGAAGAATTGCAGGCCCATTGCCGTGCAATTGCTTCCAGTTACAAAGTACCTAATCGTATCGAAATTTGTGAGGCGCTGCCAGTCACTGCGACCGGCAAGGTCTTGCGCAGGGAGTTGAAGGCGATGGCGACTGCGTTGATTGCTCCCAGTAAATAAGGGGTAATTGGCCAAGGAAAGATGTAAGCAACCACCGACTAGCCCACTTACGAACCAACAGACTAAATGTGGAGGTAAGAAGAACACAATGAATATTCAGCAGCTTGAGACCTTTTGCTGGATTTCCCGGCTCGGCACTTTCAGTGCCGCGGCCGAGCGTCTGTACACATCTCAGGCGAGTGTATCTTCACGCATCCGAGAACTCGAAATGGAGTTGGACGTAGTCTTATTTGATCGTATCGGGCGGCATGTTCAGCTAACGCTAAAAGGGCGTGAGCTTTTGGTTCATGCCGAAAAAGTGGTGATCGATGCGTCTCAGTTACGGCTTGCTGCTGGCAAACCGGAGATCACCAGCGGCGTGGTTAAGATTGGTCTTGGGGAAGTGATCGCCGCACGTTCATTGGTGGCGATGATCAATGCATTGAAGTTGCGCTATCCCGGGCTGGCGGTTGAGGTCGATATCGATTTGAACGCAAGTTTGTTACAGAAACTGGGGCGTGGGGCAATCGATGTTGCCATTGTCGGTGGGCCGATCCATGCGCCCGAGATCAATGCGATGCCAATTGGTGCAATGAAGGTGGTATGGGTCGGTGCTCCCGCTCTGATAGGCGACTTGAAAGTGGTGAGTCCGCGCGAGATCGCTGCATTGCCGATCATTTCGCTCAGTCGGGAAGCGCGCTTATTTTCCCAGATGCAAAGCTGGTTCGCGGATGACGGTGTGATGCCGGGTTCGATCAGTTTTTGCAATAATATGTCGACCATGTTGTATGTCGCGCGCGGCGGCGTATGCATCTGCATGATGCCGCAAGAGTTGATCAAGGATGATGTTGAGAACGGGACGTTATGTGTGTTGAAAACGCAGCCACCGATCCCTTCCATTACCTTTTTCGTGGCTACCCGTGTTGATAGTCTCGATCCAGCTATTGCGGATTTTGCAGCTATTGTGACTGAGGTGTGCCGATTGCCGTCGGTGATTGAATAGGTCCAATCGGTATAGAAGGTGTGCCCTAAAGCCACGCAACAATGTTGTTAAGTGGTGTTTGCAGTGATCGGTATCGACAAGAATTTCTCGTTTGACCCTGCGGGGTGAGCGGCGTAACGTAATACACATAAAGATCGTTTGGCGCTTACCCGCGAGGGAGGACCAACGGCAACAGAACACTAGGAGATCACCATGACTGAAGCAACGCGTCCTACGACAATTGCGGATTTACCCGTTCAGCTAGCGGCTGCACCGAAAACTAAGGCACAAGCATCGGCCCGGTATTTCAATACTGGTAACGCCTTTGACGTCAAACTGCCCGCGGTACCTGATCAAAGCTTTATTGATGAGCCAGCAAAGGCTTTGCATCCCGACACGCCAACTGGCCTGATCGCTTGTGACGTCTCGGCGCAGCTGGAAAGCGCGGTTCCGGCAACGACACCTTTGTCGTTGGCGCGTTACGCCAAGATCAAAGCAGGTGAGACCTTAAGCACCGAATTTATTGCCAGCGGAATCATCGTCTATGTCATCACGGGCACCGGCACGACCGATTGCGAATCCGAGCAAATCGAATGGAGCACTGGCGATGTGTTCGTGCTTCCCGGTGGCGGCGTGCATCGTTATCACGCGCACGGCACCGATGCCGTATTGTGGATCGTCACGAACGAACCGCAACTCGCGTTCGAGCATCTGCGCGCGCCTGAGCAAGGCAAATCTCCAACCTGCGTCGTTCACTATCCCGCCGATGAAATTACTAAACAAATCGATCTGTTATACGCGGTAGGGCGTGGCAAAGACATTCCCGGCTCTGCGTTGATTTTATCGTCTACGTCGCAACTGGCAATTCGCAATGTGTTGCCAACGCTGACCGTGGCGATGAACTCTCTTCAGCCTGGCGATGCACAGCGTCCGCATCGACACAATGCGATGGCGATGGCACTGATTATTCAGGGCGAAGGCTGCTATTCGATTGTCGATGGCAAGCGTAAGGATTGGTCGCAATGGGCCACGACCGTGACGCCAGCGGTGTCAGTTCACTCGCATCACAACGAGGGTGACAAGCGCGCCATGTTCCTGATTATCCAGGATGGCGGCATCTACTATTACACCCGGGCGATGGGCTTTTCTTTCGCCGACTGATTGGCCTCCTTTGAGCGCGGCAGCAGTCCACCATGGCGGCACGTTTGTGCCGCCTTTTGCTACACCTAAATTACACCTAAAACTAAACATTCCTTTTGTGGATCTGGAGATATCTTTATGTCGTCTTACGTCAAAAATACGTCCAACGCGTCACTTACGGTACGCCCGTTGGGCACCACGCTTGGCGCCGAAGTACTTGGTGTCGATATGCGTCAGAAGCTGGATCAGGAAACCATGCGTCTGTTGAACGATATCTGGATGGATCATCTGGTGTTAGTTTTTCCGAATCAGCATATTACTGATCAGGAACATGTTGAATTTACGCGCAATTTCGGTGAGCCCGAAATATTTCACCAGGACATCATTCGCTCAAAAAGCGTACGCGAAATTTTCCGTGTCTCCAACGTTGATGAAAATAATGTATTGATGCCACTGTCGCACCCAACAGCGCGTCAGGTGTCATTGGCGCAATTTTGGCACACCGACAGTAGCTACCGTGCGATACCCTGCACCGGATCTCTGCTGCACGGGATCGAAGTCAGCCGTAGTGGAGGAGAAACCCAATTCACCAATATGTATGCGGTCTATGAAGCGCTGCCAGAATCACTGAAGAAGGCAATTGAAGGCCGTCGCGCTTTGCATGACTTTGAATTTTTGCAAAAACAGAATTCCTTGCGTCCACTGACAGACGAAGAGCGCGCTGCGATGCCGCCGGTATGGCAACCACTGGTGCGGATTCACCCAGGAACTGGCCGTAAATCGCTTTACATCAGCCCGATCTATAACGAGGAAGTCGAAGGCATGTCTTCTGAAGAAGGACGCAAACTGATTGCCGAACTGACCGCGTTCTCGGGCCAGCCGCAATTTGTTTACTCGCATCGTTGGGAAACCGACGATGTCGTGTTGTGGGACAACCGTTGCACCATGCATCAGGTGACCAAGTTCGACGCTGACGAACGTCGCGTCATGCATCGCACCACAATCGTGGGCGAAGCAGCGGTGGTTGCGGCCTAAATCGCGGTAGATATTTCAGTCAAGATTCAAGCGTATTGGTTTATGTGCGGCTCTGGACTGAAGATGGCAAATCGTGCTTGTTTTTAACGCTAACTGAAAGCTTTCCCATGTCAAATACGTCCATTCCGGTTTTACAGCACATTTCACTTGATCCAGCCTGGTTGCTCCGTTTGCAGGAAGAAATCATCGAACCGGATTTGCCGATCATCGATCCGCACCATCATTTGTGGGAGCGCGAAGGCGGCTATTTCCTTGACGAAATTTTAGCTGATACCAATTCCGGTCACAACGTTGTAGCGACTGTTTTTTCTCAGTGTGGATATGCATATCGTACCGATGGACCGGAAGAATTGCGTTCGGTTGGAGAAACGACATTCGTCACGGCAGTTGCTGAAGAGTGCGAACGCCGCGATGAAAAAACCCGCATTTGCGCCGGTATTGTCGGTGCTGGCAATTTGCTTTTGGGAGACAAAGTTGATGCCTTGTTAGCGGCACACATCGACGCAGGCCATGGCCGCTTCCGCGGTATCCGCCATATCTCGGCACGGCATGAGGCATTTTCCGCCAGTTTGTTGGGGCGTCCACAAGAGCACCTATTTTCTGACCCGACATTCCGTACCGGTTTTGGTCGTTTGCAGGCGTTTAATATGACGTTTGATGCGTGGCTTTATCACACGCAAATTGATGAACTGACGGCATTGGCGCGGGCTTTTCCCGAGACCCCGATTGTGTTGAATCATACCGGCGGTCCACTTGGTGTGGGTCCCTATGTTGGTAAACGTGACACCGTATTTACGCACTGGTTAGCTTCAATGAAAACGTTAGCGACGTGTCCTAATGTGCACGTCAAGTTGGGTGGTTTGGCAATGGCGGTCATCGGATTTGAATTTCATAAAGAACCGATTCCACCATCGTCCGGCGAGTTGTCGACTGCATGGCGCCCGTACATCGAAGCTTGTATCGAACACTTCGGTGCAGATCGCTGCATGTTTGAAAGTAATTTTCCGGTCGATAAAGGTATGTGTAGCTATCCCGTTCTATGGAACGCATTCAAGCGCATAGCCTCCGGTGCATCAGCAACGGAAAAAGCGTCATTGTTCCACGATACGGCGAGCAACTTTTATCGGTTGGGACGTTAAGTTGCTTTGATGATTAGGACTTACCCAAAATTGTCCCAGGAAGGCGTGCCGACGGAGACAGTGCGCTACTACGGCAAGGAGAGCACAACGCCGCTGGGGCATTTTGGGGTAAGTCAATACTATAAAAATAAATATTAGGGCCGTAGGGCTGAGGAGACATAATGCCAGATGCTGTCGAACCGTTTAGTAACGCGCAGGCGAAAACTACTCCTTTGTCCAGTGCCAGTGGCGAAGTGGTGGATGCCGTTGTGATTGGTGCAGGCTTCGGCGGCTTGTACATGCTGCACCGTTTGCGCGCATTGGGATTGAAGGTGCGTGCATTTGAAAAAGGCGATGACGTCGGTGGCGTTTGGTATTGGAACCGCTATCCCGGTGCGCGTTGTGATGTCGAGAGCATGCAGTATTCCTACTCGTTTTCCGAAGAGTTGCAGCAGGAGTATGAATGGACTGAACGATTCGCAGCGCAGCCTGAAATATTGGCTTATGCGTCGCATGTCGCTGAGCGTTTCGATTTGCGCAAGGATATTACATTCCAGACCAGCGTTAGCGCTGCACATTACAACGAAGAACAAGGTTTATGGGATGTCAGTACCGAGCATGGTGAGCACATTTTTGCACGTTTCTGCATCATGGCAACCGGTTGCCTGTCGTCGACCCGCATGCCGGATATTGTTGGTATCGATGCCTTCGAAGGAAATGTCTATCACACCGGTAACTGGCCGCACGAGCCTGTCGATTTTAGTGGCCAGCGCGTCGGCGTAATCGGTACCGGATCTTCGGGAATTCAGTGTATTCCTGTCATCGCGCAACAGGCGGCGCAATTGTTTGCATTTCAGCGCACGCCGAACTTCAGCGTGCCAGCGCGCAATGTTCCTATGACAGACGCGGCTCAGCGGAAATGGAAGGATAACTACGCCGGTTTGCGTCAGCAGGCCCGTGAGGACACCAGCTCCGGAACCTTGTACGAAAAAAGTCCGCATAAAGCGCACGAGGTTAGCAGCGCTGAACAACAGGTCGAATATTCACGCCGTTGGCAAGCGGGTGGTGTCAATTTTATGCACTCGTTCAACGACCTGATGCTTGATATCAGGTCCAACGATAGCGCTGCGGAATTCGTCAGAAGCCAGATCGGCGCTATCGTAGATGATCCTAAAGTGGCCGATTTGCTGACGCCAAAAGGTTACCCAATTGGTGCTAAACGGATTTGCGTCGACACCAACTACTACAGCACCTATAACCGCGATAGCGTCACATTGGTCGATCTGCGTGCCGCGCCGATCACTTCCATTACGGCTAGCGGCTTGCAGACGACGGACACACATTACCCGCTCGATAGCATTGTCTTTGCAACCGGCTATGACGCCATGACCGGTGCACTATCGAAGATCGATATCGTTGGTCGTGCCGGGGAAACCCTGGCCAGCAAATGGGAAAATGGCCCGCGCACTTATTTGGGCTTGATGATGGCGGGTTTTCCTAACCTGTTCACCATTACCGGCCCGGGCAGCCCTTCGGTGCTGTCGAATATGATTTTTGCCATCGAGCAGCATGTTGAGTGGATCGCCGATTGTCTGTCATGGATGGGTGAACATGGACATAAAACGATTGAGGCTGATCGCGTGGCAGAAGAGCTGTGGGTGGCGCATGTCAACGAAGTCGCCGACAAGACTTTGTTTCCGCTAGCTAATTCATGGTACGTCGGTGCCAACGTACCCGGCAAGCCACGCGTGTTCATGCCGTATGTTGGCGGTGTGGTGCCCTACCGCAAAAAATGTAATGAGGTCGCAGAACGCGGATATGAGGGCTTTCATCTAAGCACTCTTTCTTAAATATTGTAGCAATCAGAGTAATTAGAAGCAGACAACACCAGCAAGACCCAGCAGCACCCAGCACACCAGTAGACCGCAGATTAACTACGGCACAGGTGCAACCAACCGGAGGGGACACAATATGACAATTACACAGAAAAAAATTCGACAGGGATTGGCGCTGGCAGCATTGTTCGCGGCAAACACTGTAGCGGTGCATGCCGAGGACATTAAGATCGGTTTTAACGGCGATCTGTCGGCATCGCCATCGGCACTTAGCGGGAAGGCCGCGGTATTCGGTATTCAAGCTGCAATCGAAGACATCAATGCCAGTGGTGGTGTTTTAGGGCGCAAGCTGAGTCTGGTCACGCGGGATGATCTTTCGCAGCCACAAAAGTCGATGCAAAACATGTCCGAACTGATCGACGCCGAGAAGGTCGTCGCCGTGATCGGGCCGACCAATTCAGGCAATGCGTTGGCCTGGAAGCATATTGCCAATCAAAAGAAAATTCCCGTTATTGGCGCGATTGGATCAGCGACTGCGATTACCTTTCCGATGAGCAAAGGGGTGGATAACTATATGTTTCGCGTCTCCATGGTTGACCGTGATTCCATCGCAGCACTAATGGCCTACGCCAGCAAAAATCCGACGAGTAAAAAGATCGGCTACATGGTCGAGACCACGGGTTTCGGTCAGGGCGGCTTGAAGGATATTGAAGAGGTCGGACAGTTACATCAAATCGTACCCGGTTGCAGCGAAAAATTTGCTGTGGCGGATACCGACATGACGTCGCAATTAAATAAATGCAAAGCCGCGGGAGTCGACACCTTGATCGTGTGGGCGCAGGCTGTTCCTTCCGCCCAACTGATGCGTAGCATGGAAAAGATAGGTTATACGCCAACGACGCTGATGTCGTGGGGCATCCAGCAACCTTCCTTTAACGAGATAGCTGGCGGCGCCGCAATGCGTCCAACTTTCCTACAAACGCTGACCGATGACCGCACCCCACGCCAACAAAAACTGTTTGAGCGTATTGCGCCAAAGATGCCGTCGAGCCCGTTCGGTATCGCCGGTCATGCCTATGATGCGGTTCTGCTGCTATCGGCGGCGATCAAGCAAGCCAATAGTACTGACGGTGCAAAGGTGCGCAACGCACTGGAAAATTTGCAGAACAATGTCGATGGCGTGATGAAGACCTATGCCAAACCATTCTCGGCAACCAATCGCGAAGCGCTCAGCTCCTCGGACTATCGCTGGGTGAAATGGCAAGACGGAAAATTAGTGGCTTACTCCGATCCAGTGATCAAGTCATTGATGGCTGTCGATTATAAAAAATAAGATCGACGTCAACGCTAACTTTCCTGAAAGGTTTATTTCGCCATGCTGATCACAGTGATTCAAGCGATTATCAGCGGTCTTGCGGTCGGCGGAGCTTATGCGTTGTTCGCATTGAGCTTCAGCATCACCTTTACCACGACCAAAACGCTGAACTTTGCTCAGGGCGATTTTATTTCCTTTGGCGCTTTTATCGGTTTATCGGCGCTCTGGTTTCTGACCGGAAAACCGATGAATGCCTCATTGTCCGACGTCCCGCTCGTCGTCTGGCATCAGGTTCTCGCGGCGATCGCAGTGATGGTCATCGTCGGTGGTACTGGCTTGTTATTGTATCTGTTGGCGGTACGGCCGTTTGCTGGCAAGGGCGGAATGTCGTGGGTCATGAGTACCATCGGCTTCGGCATCATCCTGACCAGCGGCGGTCTCGCGTTGTGGGGACCATCACAAGTATTTGTTCCATCTCCGGTGGGCGACAAGGTACTGCACTTGTTCGGTATCGGTGTGCGTCCGCAGGAAATACTCACGCTCGGCGTGAGTATCGGCATCATGCTGGTATTCGATTGGGTAATGCGTAGCACCATGACGGGTAAGGCGATGCGTGCTGTGGCGCATGATCCGCGCGTCGCCGGGGCCATGGGTATCAATGCATCGGCGATGATGATCGGCGCTTACGTGCTTAGTTCCGGTCTCGCCGGATTGGGTGGATTCCTTATCGCGCCGATTACCTCAGCTTCGCTATTTATCGGTCTGGCCATTGCACTCAAAGGTTTTTCAGCTGCCATCATCGGCGGATTGTCGAACCCACGCGGCTGCGTGCTGGGTGGCTTCGCGCTGGGAGTAGTGGAATCGATGGTCAATTTGTGGCAGGCGCAATGGCGTGAGGTGGTGGTATTCCTACTAGTGATCGTGGTATTGGCATGTCGTCCTTACGGTCTGATGGGTCTGCGTCCGGTGGAAAAAGTCTGATGCGCGCGCATCACAAAATGGATCGCAAAGGGATGCTAGGTCTCATTGCCGTTGTCGGTGCGATTGTTATCGTTAGCTTGTTGGCTGACAACGATTATCAGTTGGGCCTGCTGTTTATGATGGGCGTGTATTTTCTCTGCGCCGCAGGAATGAATGTGCTGGTTGGATTTGCGGGACAAAAATCGCTAGGACAGGCTGGATTGTTTGCGGCTGGCGCTTATGGCGCAGCGATCTTGAGTACACGTTTCGACTGGAGTCCTGTATGCGCACTGTTGGGTGCCGCAGTGTTGTCCGGCTTATGCGGTGCGTTAATCGCATGGCCTTCGCTGCGCGTGCGTGGTCCTTACCTGGCGATGGTGACACTGGCTTTTGGCATCGTGGTAGAGAAGCTGGTTGCCGGATGGACCGAAGTTTTTGGCGGTGCGCAAGGCATTTACGGCGTCAAGCCGCTGACGTTGTCGGGCGCGCCATTGTCAGGTTTGCAGTGGGTATGGCTGGTGGTGGTGTTTGGGGTGATTACGTATTTACTATTGCGTAATCTGTTAACTGGACGCTTTGGCAGAGCCTGGCTGGCGATTCAGGCTGATGAAATTGCCGCCGCTTGTGCGGGCGTTAATGTGTATCGTTACAAGGTGTTGGCGTTTGTCATAGCTGGGGTGTGCTGCGGGGTAGCCGGTGGATTGGTGGCCCAACATGGCCAGTATATTAACTCCGACTACATCAGTTTTAATCTGTCGATTTTTATCTTATTGCTAGTGTTGTTCGGCGGAGCCGGTTCTCTGTATGGACCGTTGATTGGCGCGATAACTTTGACGCTGATTGATGCTTATCTGGCTCGCTGGCCATCGGTGCAGCATTTCGGCTATGGCGCGCTGTTGCTGTTTGCACTGTATGTGATGCCGGAAGGTGTCGCTGGTTTGCTCAAAAAGGTAAGTGCGCGCTTAGTGCGCTCGCGCTCATCCGCGCCGGAAGTGTCGCCAGAATTGAGCGGCGCTCGCGCAGCACTGTCCGTACTGGCAAAAGAGATTCCTGCAATACACGCGGGCGGAACGAAGCCTGAACTGCTGGAGGTTCACCATCTTGCCAAATCATTCGGTGGCATTCATCCGGTTCAGGATGTATCGTTTTCTCTGCGGTCAGGAAAAATTCATGCGCTGATTGGTCCTAACGGCGCTGGCAAAACCACCACGATTAACATGCTTAGCGGCGTCATTCCAGCCAGTTCGGGAAGAATCGCGTTTCTTGGCAAAGATATCGGTCAGCTTAGCAGCCATGCTATTTGTCGGCAGGGCATTGCGCGCACGTTCCAAAACCTGCGTTTGTTTGGCGCGCTGTCGGTCCAGGAAAATATCCTTATTGGCCGTCATTGTCGCATGCAAAACGGTTTCTTCAGTGCCTTGTTGGGACTGCCGTCCTCTCGCGCTGAGGAGCATCAAGCCCGCGAACATACCGCGTCAGTGCTGGATTTTTTTGGTCTGACGTCATTGGCGTTGCGGCCCGCCGGTAGTCTTGCTTATGGCCTGCAACGTCGTGTGGAATTGGCGCGTGCCCTCGCAACCGAACCGCTATTGCTCTTGCTTGACGAACCCGCCGCCGGGTTAAATCCTCAGGAATGTGCTGAACTAGGGGATCTGATTGTCAGTATCGCCAAACTTGGAATCAGCATCGTCATGGTTGAACATCACATGGATCTGGTGATGAAAATTTCCGATCACGTCATTGTGCTTGATCACGGTAGCAAAATTGCCGAAGGCTTGCCAGCTGCAGTACGCGCTGACGCACGGGTCATCGCATCGTATCTGGGCGCGCCAGTTGATGCGACCGCGCTCACTGCTAAAGCCGAGGAAGTGACATGCTAATACTTGACGAAATTGATGTTTCTTACGGGCCGATTTCAGCGCTGCGCAAAATTTCGCTGGAAGTACCAGCAGGCGCGGTGGTCGCAATTATTGGTGCTAACGGTGCAGGTAAAAGTTCTTTGCTAAAAAGTATCGCGGGGTGGGAGATCCCGACCAGCGGTTCAATCCGCTTTATGGATGGCGGCATGGCACGGGATATTACGCGCTTGCCATCTCATCGCCGTGCAGGCTTGGGAATTGCATTGTCGCCGGAAGGCCGTGGCATTTTTCCCGATCAGAGCGTACGCGACAATCTGATACTGGGAGCGTATCTGAGACGCCGCGATCCGGTTGCTATCGAGCGCGACATCCTGCGTGCGTACGAACGATTTCCGATTCTTGGAAGCCGCCAACACCAGCCTGCGGGCACGCTCTCCGGCGGCGAACAGCAAATGCTGGCGATCACCCGAGCTTTGATGAGTGAGCCAAAACTGCTGTTGCTCGATGAGCCCTCGCTCGGCTTGGCACCGCTCATGATTCAGGAAATTTTTGCGACGATATGCGCTTTACGAGAAGAAGGATTAACGATTTTTCTCGTCGAGCAAATGGCGAATCAGGCGCTTGGGATTGCCGATTACGCATATGTCCTGGAAAACGGCAGCATCACACAATCCGGTAAGGGCGCTGATCTGATGCATGACCCAAATGTGCGGGCCGCCTATCTCGGAATGCACTGAATGGTTGGCAAGCCTGACGCCTTGTCGTTTTATAGTTGTAGTTAAATGGATTACCAAATCCAAGGGAGTTAAACCATGGCTGACCTGATTCTGCATCACTTTTTAATATCTCCATTTTCAGAGAAAATTCGCCTGGCATTAGGTTATAAAAAACTTGCCTGGAAGTCGGTCATTGTTCCGGGCGTCATGCCTAAACCTGATGTCGTCGCGCTGACCGGCGGTTATCGTAAAACACCTTTCCTGCAAATCGGTGCTGATATTTATTGTGACAGTGCGCTGATCTGTGAAGTGCTAGAGCAAGTGCAACCGAGTCCGGCCTTATATCCTTCACATGGCAACGGTGTGGCGCGCACT
Organism: Glaciimonas sp. Gout2; assembly: GCF_035018905.1. NCBI lineage: Bacteria > Pseudomonadati > Pseudomonadota > Betaproteobacteria > Burkholderiales > Oxalobacteraceae > Glaciimonas > Glaciimonas sp. Gout2. The sequence continues at coordinate 21,793 of NZ_JASJXA010000002.1, forward strand.
TTGGCGCAGTGGGCAGATACCACGCTGTTCTGGAGCGTTCTGGCACCACCAAGAAATACCGCACATATGTTTGCTGGCGCACCACCCGATACGGCCAGCTTGTTTAGCCTGGACCGGGAAACGATGAAAGGCCCGATGCTCAGACTGCGCGGCCCCGATGCCGCCGCGGCCTGCAAAGACTATCTGGAGCGTGTATCGGATATGCTAAGCGGCCAACCCTATTTGCTAGGCCAGGCGCCATGCATCGCCGATTTTTCGGTATATCACTCATTGTGGTTTAGTCGCCAATTCACCCCAGTGGTAGAGGAAATGCTGCGTAGCGTGCCAGCAATACTTTCCTGGATGGAGCGTATGCAGGCTTTTGGTCATGGACAGATCCAGCAGATTGATTCTTCCGATGCGGTTGCCATTGCCGCTAACGCTGAGCCACTGCCGATTGGTCAGGGTCGTAGCCATTTACCCGACAACGTTTTTCAAGACGAGCATGGTATTCCGCTTGGCAGCCGCGTGTCAATCACGGCAGAGAGTTTCGGGCCAGAAGCGACGGAGGGCGAACTGGTCGCGGCGACGCGGTCCCATTTCACCTTACGCCGCCATGACGTACGTGCAGGATTTGTGCACGTACATTTTCCAAGAATTGGTTACGTTCTCAATAGGGTAACTAGTTTGACGTAGTCGCTATCCTGCTTGCCTGAAGCGTTTGCTGAAAGACGGCGTGGACTTTACATCGTATAAAAAAATAATTCATTTTCACCAGGAGACAAGTATGAGTGCATTTAAATCTGTATTAAAGCCGGTTGTTGGTATCGCGTTATTGGTTGGCGCGACCTTGTTGCCACAGTTGGCAATGGCCGCAGATCCCATTAAAATTGGTGCGATCAATCCTTTCAGTGGTCCACTCGCACTGTACGGTGTTGAGGTTACCCGCGGTTATGAGCTCGCCGTGGATCAGGCCAACGCCGCCGGTGGTGTTCTCGGACGCAAGATCGATATCGTGCGCGGTGATGCTTCCACACCACAACAAGGCATTGCGACCGTTGAGCAATTGGTCGCTAAAGATAAGGTCGACCTATTTGTCGGCACCTACACCAGCCCTGTCTCCAACGCGGCCAGCGATGCAGCATCACGCTATAACAAGCTGTATTGGGAAACCGGCGCACTGGCACAAAATCTAACCGATCGTGGCCTGCCAAACTATATCCGTATGAGTCCTAATGGCGGCGATTTTGCACTCCTGTCGGTGACCGCTGTGCGCGAATTGATAGCGCCTGCACTTAAAAAGAACCTGAAAGACGTCAAGATCTGGATCGAGCATGAAGACTCGCTCTACGGTACGTCGATTGCCCAGACCCAGAAACGTTTATTGGAAGCCCTCGGCGCAAAGGTCGTCGGCGTTGGCGCACATTCAATGCGTTCAATTGACTTGAACGACACGGTCCTGCGTGCCAAGCAAGCCAATCCAGACGTGCTGATCCAGACAGGTTACGTGCCGGATGGCAATTTATTGTTGCGTACAGCACGTGATCAAGGCTTTAAGCCTGGCGCGATTATGTTGGTTGGCGTGGGTGACACCCCGGAGACTTTGCAATCGTTAGGCGCAGGATCTGTTGAAGGCGTGCTGGTGGTCAGCTATCCGCGTACCGATATTTCTGAAAAATACGGTCCTGGTGCAAAAGGTTTTCTTGCAGCATATCGCGCCAAATATAAAACTGACCCGATTGCATCGCAAAGTATGACTGCGTATGTCGGTATGCAAATGCTGTTCGATACGATTCGCGCCGCTAACAGTCTGGACGTCGCAAAAGTCCGTGCCGCCGCTGCCGCAATGGATAAACCGAACGGTACGTACGCAACCGGTTATGGCCTCAAATTTGATAAAAATTTCCAAAACGTGCGCGCACTTCCCGTCACAGCGCAGTGGCAGGCCGGCAAGATGGTGACAGTGTTTCCAGAAAATGCCTCCCCAACTGGCGCCACACTTAAACCCCTGGCACGTAACTAATATCAGGCATTGTTTATCGTGGATGCCGCCCACGCTTTAATTGGCGGCATTCTACTTAAGGAAAGTAGGCAATGGATCAAATTTTAAATGTGCTGGTGTTTGGCATTCTGCTGGGAGGCATTTACGGCCTGGTCAGTATTGGATTGAACCTGATTTTTGGCGTGGTGCGAATCGTTAATTTTGCGCAAGGCGAACTGGTGATGTTTGGTATGTACGGCAGTTACTATGCGTACACCTATCTGGGTCTGAACCCTTACCTGGCCGCATTGATCGTTGCACCATTGGTCGGCCTGATCGGAATGGCGATTCAGCGACTGGTGATTCAACCGCTGCATAATGAGTCGAACATGCAAATTTTTGCCACTTTCGGTCTGTTGATGATGTTTCAGAACATCATGCTGGCAGTGTCGCGAGGCGAGGCAGTCAGTATTGGCGGTCAGGTTGGCGCGTCGGTATTGACGGTCGGTGATATGAAAATCAGCGTCGTCCGGCTGGTGACTTTTATAGCGACCACGCTCATTACGATCGGTTTGCATCTCTTTCTGTCGCGCACAATGGCGGGTAAATCGATTCGGGCGGTGACGCAGGACAAGCGCTCGGCACGGGTGATGGGGATCAACGTCGAACGTACTTTCTTGTACACCTTCGGTCTCGGCGCTGGCCTCGCTGGCCTGGCTGGCGTGCTACTCACACCAATTTATTCGATCACGCCAACAGTCGGTAGCAATTTTATTCTTGCCGCTTTTGCTGTGGTGGTTCTTGGTGGGTTGGGCAGTGTCTGGGGCGCGTATATCGGCGGCCTGATCGTTGGTATCGTTGAAGCGTTTGCTGGCTACTACATCGATCCATCATTGAAAAGTGCGATCTGGTTCATCATTTTTCTTATCGTTTTAATCTTGCGTCCGTCAGGCCTTTTCGGTCAGGTTGGCGCGGAAGAAGTGGGATTCCGTGAACAACAATGAAACAAGTACGCTGGATAAACAGGTGCCTTTGGTCCAACCGCAGGTGCAGCCTAATGTGCAGCCTCAGGCAGAATCTGAGTTGGAACATTACGGCGCTTTGCACCGCGAAAGCGGGATCGATACAAGACGGCAAACGTTATTGAAATATGCGGGCGGCATGGCAGTGGCATTCTTGCCGTTTATATTGTTGGTGCATGATGCTTACTGGCTCAACATTATCGCGTTCACTTATTTAATGGGTGGGCTGGCGGCGGCATGGAATATTATCGGCGGTTTTGCGGGACAATTCTCACTCGGTCACGGTGTATTTTTCGGCATTGGCGCGTATGTCACGGCAAGGTTTTACACGCTATTTGACGTGTCGCCGTGGCTGAGCATGATTCCCGCGGCCGTGTTTGCGGCGCTCATCGCGGTGCTGATTTCATGGCCGACATTCCGTTTGCGTGGACCATTTTTCGCCATCGCAACCATGGCGTTTAATGAGGTCGCGTTCGTAATCGCTAATCACTTCGACTCACTGACCAATGGACCAAGTGGCATTTTGATCCCATTTAAGCCAGGTTTTGCGAATATGATTTTTGTCGAACGCTGGCAGTACTGTTTGCTGATGTTTATCTTCGCCGCTGTGGTAATCGGTGTGACCGTGGTGTTGCGTCGTAGTCGCCTTGGTTATTACCTGCTGGCGGTGCGCGAGGATGAAGACGCTGCACGTGCAGCTGGCATCAACGTGCTCAGCGTCAAGTTGCGCGGCATGGCATTGAGCGCTGGACTGACTTCGATTGGCGGTACTTTGTTTGCAATGTACCTGCGCTATATCGATCCACCGACGTTGTTCACGATGACTGATGTAGGTGTCAAATTTGCATTGATAACCTTGATTGGCGGCATCGGTACCATTGCTGGCCCGTTACTGGGCGCGGCGTTGATTATTCCGTTCGAGAATTTTTTACGTGCTGAACTGGCAAGCGCGCTTCCCGGTATCAATCTGGCGATCCTGGGATTTTTGATGGTGTTGGCAGCCTTGTTCATGAAGCGCGGTCTGGTTGGCGCATTGAGTGACTTGTGGCGCAAGCTGCAAAACCTGTGGATGGCAAAAAAATGACGCAAACAATGTCTCAAATACAATCGCAGAATACAGCAACGGCCTTGCTCTCAGTCTCTGGCGTCAGCAAACAATTTCTTGGCTTACGGGCGGTCGATAACGTCACGTTGTCGGTCAAAAAAGGCGAGATTATCAGCATTATCGGTCCCAATGGTGCCGGTAAAACGACCTTCTTTAATTTGCTCTCCGGTCAGTTATCGCCCAGTCAAGGTGAAGTATGCCTGCGCGGTGAGTCGATTAACCGTCTGGCCCCGCATGCCCGTGCGCAACGTGGCATCGGCCGTACCTTTCAGATCGCCAAGCCACTGATTACGTTGAGTGCGTTGGAAAACGTGATGATCGGCGCATTCATGCGGCATTCGCGGTTGACGACTGCGCGCGACAAAGCGATGGAAGTGTTGCAGCGCGTCGGATTGGCGCGCCATGCATTGCGACGCGCGGGCGACCTGACACTGAGTGAGCGACGCAGACTGGAAGTGGCGCGAGCGCTGGCGCTTGAACCGGAACTGGTGCTGCTCGATGAAGTCATGGCAGGTCTGAATCAAAGTGAAGTCGGTCAAGTCATCGAATTGCTGCAGGATTTGCATGCGAATGGACTGACTTTTTTGATCATCGAACACAACCTGAAAGTGGTGCGTGCGTTCTCGGATCGGGTGGTGGTATTAGACCGCGGACGGATGATCGCAGAAGGCAGCGCCGAGCAGATTCTCAGTTCACCCGAAGTTATTAAAGCGTATCTGGGAGATCAACAATGACCAACGCTATTCTTCAGGTCGAAGCGCTATGTTCCGGATATTCGGAACTGCCGGTGTTACATGGCATGACGCTGGATGTCGGACAGGGTGAATTTGTTTCTGTCGTTGGTGCCAATGGCGCTGGCAAGACGACTTTGCTACTCACGATTACCGGTCATTTGAAAGCGCATTCCGGCCGGGTTATGTTTGATGGGCAAGATATCACTAACCTGCCCGCCCATGCAGCAGCGGAACGTGGTCTGGTCATGGTGCCTGAAGGCGGTCGTTTGTTTCCCTTCATGAGCGTGCTGGAGAATCTACAACTTGGCGCTTACCATCCAAAGGCGCGGGCGCGCATGGCGCAGTCGCTGGACGAGGTCATGACGTTGTTTCCTTTGCTGGCTGAACGCCGCACCCAACTTGCTGGCCGCCTCTCCGGTGGCGAACGCCAGATGTGTGCAGTCGCCCGCGCGATGATGGCATTGCCGAAACTGCTGATGTTGGATGAGCCTTCACTCGGGCTTGCGCCGATCATGGTTGATAAAGTTTTTGAGATTGTCAGCCAACTGGTGGCAACAAAAGGGATTTCTGTGTTGTTGGTGGAGCAGAATGTCGGCAATGCACTACGCATGTGTCAGCGCGGTTGCATCATTGAGCACGGTCGTATCCTCAAGATTGCGAGTGGTAAGGACTTGTTACAAGACCCTGATATCCAGCGCTCGTATATGGGACTGTAAGGTTGACTAGAAGTTTGGCTAAAAGCGGCCTGTAGTTGACAACTGGTGTGATTTAAAACAACGCTCGTAGAAGCGCAACAAATTTTTTCTGATTTCACGTCGCCTGTACGTGATTAGTGAATGGAGAGTCTGGGGCCCGGTACGGTGCATTTTGCATCAATGCCGGGATCGCCAGAAATAAGTCGAATTAGCATTATTTACTAACACCACCCAAAAAGATCCCAACTGAACTGCATCCAAACTGAGACAAGTTTATCGGACGGAAAAGTGATTAAAAAAATAATTAAACTGGGGCTCAACTGCTAATTGAAATAACAGTTTCCTGCATTAAATTAAGCGTGCCAACCTAGCTCAAAAAAACTACACATTAGGCAAAGTTGATCCTCTTTTTTCCGCTTTAGCTAGTTTACGCAAGAAGCTCATAAGTGAGTATGAAATCATCGAATTGAGTGTGGTCTTCAAGAGATAGCACTGTTAAATATAAAAACGAAATGATCACGGGACATCACAAATGAAAAAATTAGTTGCTGCAATCGCCATATTGGCACCTTTCGGCGTAGCACAAGCCGATTCCAGCGTGACCATTTACGGTAACGTAGATGCAGCGATTGTATCGGTGAGTACAATCGGCGGCACGACAAAACCGGGCGGTTCAGTCGGTGTAAATTCAGCGCATATCCTGCGTGAAGATTCTGGCGTTGGTCCAGCGAGTCGTTTGGGTTTCCGTGGTACCGAAGATCTTGGTGGCGGGCTGAGCGCTAACTTCGTGCTTGAGGCTGGTTTTGGTGCGGATACCGGTGCTAGTCAGCAGGGTGGTGTGTTGTTTGGTCGTCAATCATGGGTTGGTTTGGCTGGTTCTAACTGGACTCTGTCTGCAGGTCGTCAATATGCGCCGATCGACGTCATCTTTGCTGCGATCGATCCATCGTATGGTCTGTACTTTGGTAACGCGACAACGGCAACCAACCATGCTATCTATCCGACTATTGGTGCGACCGCAACTAGTGGAACATGGCAGTCGACTTCCCGTGTAAACAACTCTTTGTTGGGAACATTTAAAACTTCCGGTCTGACATTTAAGTTGATGTTGGCAGCTGGTGATGAAAATACGCGCAATACAGGCCAATTGATCAACCCTAGCGTGACATACGACAATGGTCCGTTGTCATTGAGTTTGTCGGCTACCCGTCTGCGTCAGGCGCAAGATAGTATTCTTGCAACTGCTAAGCCTGAGTGGGTGAGTGAGCAAATCGCCGGTGGTTCTTATACCTTCGATTTTGCTAAGGTATTTCTTGGCGCTTATCAATTCATCGGACCAAGCAATTTTGCTAATTTGAGCCCGGCTGCGACCGTTGGTGCGCCCGGTGCGGCAGCTTACGCCTATACCTGGAGTCGTCAGCATTCATACTGGATCGGCGCACGTATTCCGGTCGGTACAGGTACTTTCATTCCTTCTATCGACAGAATCGATTACATCTATAAAAATGGCACACCAGACGGTCACGGTACTGTACTCGGTTTGACTTATGAGTATCCGTTCTCGAAAACCACTGTTTTGTACGCTAACTATGGTCAGACTAAGAATAGCGCGACTGCAAACGGTCCATTGGTGTCTACGATCACCTCTGCTACTGCTGGCGTCGTACCTTACGGTTCGACCATCAGAGCAGCGGCTATCGGCATGCGCCACTCCTTCTAACGCCGGACCTACGAAAAACCGCCCCAGCGGCGTTGTGCTTTCCTAGCCACCAATGTGGCCGGTACTATCGTACTGTCTTCGTTGGCACGCCTTGCTGGGACGATTTTGCGTAAGTCTTGAGTTGGTGGGTTTATTTAAAACCTTTTTTGGCTTGTTTCAGAATTATTTGGAATATGTCATATCCGATGGCCCTTCTCAGCTTGAGCGGGGCCATTTGTTTTTGTTGGTCTGATTTTTTTGTTTCAATTTTTCGACGTGATGTTTCCCTAGTCGTTGTCTGTATTTCTTTCCTTGCTTCACTCAATTTTATATCTCTGTTTTGCCTGAAATGGTCTCGCTTCCGTGTGCTTAAGTGTGGGCTTGGCGCACGTGATTTATGGCTGATTTACAGCATGAATAATCATCATTCAAACGCTTATCAAAAAAGTTGCGACGTCAGTAAAAATGCTATACCATCGGGTAGATAACAATTCTATTAAGTATATATCAGCCTGTAAGGCATCAGGAATCGCTCGAAAATTATGCGGTTTGGATACCGGAACAGGGTGGTAAACCAGGGAGATTAAAGATGGTGAATCGTCGTACCGTGATAGCTGGACTATCAGCGCTTTCAGCAGTTTCTTTAGCGCCAATGATCGCAAGAGCACAGTCTAAACCTTTGATTCGTATCGGCATGTTGCAAGATGCATCTGGTCCTTATAGTTATCTTGGTGGCGTCGGTTCAATCGCTTGTGCGCGTCAGGCGATTGCTGAAATCGCGGGAAGCCGTGGTTTGAATGTCGAAATCCTTACAGCGGATCACCAGAATAAACCTGATATTGGCGCTGCCATTGCGCGCCAGTGGCTTGATCAGGGCGTTGATGCACTGATGGAGTTTAATAATTCCGCAATCGCTTTAGCCGTCAATAATTTAGTGCGTGAGCGTGACAAAGTGATGCTTGCCAATAACGTCGGCTCCGCTTCTCTCAGCGGCGTCAATTGCACCCCGAATATGACCCATTGGACTTTCGATACGGCGATGCTGGCGACCAGCATGGGTAACGGAATGATCGAAAAGGGCGCTGGAGAAAGTTGGTTTTTCATCCGTGCCGACTATGTATTTGGCAAAGCCTTACGCGACGATACCGCTGCCGTAGTCATCGCTAAAGGCGGCAAAGTGGTGGGCGAAGTCGCGGTGCCAGTTGGTACGACCGATTTTGCGTCCGCCCTGTTGCAGGCACAAGCTTCCGGCGCAAAAGTTGTGGCGTTGGCGTTGGCCGGTAATGACTTGCTCAACTGCCTCAAGCAAGCAAACGAATTTGGACTGACCAAAGGTGGTCAGCGGATGGCTGCGTTGATCATTTATTTGCAAGATATTAAAGCACTGGGTTTGCCAGTCACCAAAGGTCTGGTCCTGACGGAATCGTTTTATTGGGATTTGAGCGACAAGTCGCGTGCTTTCTCTAAACGTATAACGCCTAATACTAAAGGCATACCGCCGAACATGGGCCAGGCTGGCGCTTATTCCGCTGTGACACATTATTTGAAAGCAGTTGCCGATGTGGGCGCTGCAGAAGCCAAACGTTCTGGCCGTGTCGTAGTTGAGCGTATGAAACAATTACCGATCAGTGATGACGTGCTGACCAATGCGCGCATTCGTGCTGACGGCCGCGTGGTCAGTGATGTGTATCTATTCGAAGTCAAATCTCCGGAAGAGAGCAAAGGCGAGTGGGATTTGTACAAGATCAAACGTAAGCTCGGCCCGGATCAGGCTTGGCGTCCAATGTCGGCGGGTGGTTGCCCACTCGTTAAACCAGGGAGTATCTGATGAGTGATATTAAAAGTAACAAACCAATTAATATTCCAGAATCACCTTTTACACGTCCGGAAATGTTTTCGCCGGACGTCATGATTGACGATAACAAATGGTATCCCCTAGGTAAATTGGGCAAGGTTCGTCCGATCCTGTTTGATGTCTCGAATGGTGGTTGGATCAGTATTCTGAAGGCTGAAGGTCAGGGCACTATTCAGCGCCACCGTCATGCTTCGCCAGTAACCGGTTGGACGCTTGATGGCGCGTGGGGCTATCGCGAGTACGACTGGGTTGCACGTGCCGGTAGTTTTGTTTATGAGCCACCGGGTCACATCCATACTCTTTATATTGATCCGGAAGCTGGCAAGATGACCGCGTTGTTTCACGTTCATGGCCCGCTCGTGTATCTGGATGAAGAAGGTAATGCGACTGACTACGATGATGTGTTTTTGCGCCTCGATCGGTACGCCAAGTATTGTCGTGAAGTCGGTCTGGGCGATGATTATCTGCAATCGCTGATTCGATAGCTTTACTCTGCTCAGCTCTGTCGTTTGCTGACTAGCCTATTTATTTTTTGTTCCAAGGATGAAGTCCAATGTCTTCGAAAATGCACTTGATGCAAATGCTGATACACAGCGCCAGTACGCATACTCTGCTTAGTTGGACCGATCCGAAGGATGGGCAGTTAGATGGCTTGCAAGATTTTGCCTATTGGCAGAATCTGGCCCAGACGCTTGAGCGCGGTTGTTTTGATGGCGTGTTTTTTGCCGATAGCCCAGCCACACATGCGGTCTATAAAAGTAGCGTCAAGCCATCAGTAGAATACGGTGCATCATGGCCCAATCATGATCCGATGCCTTTGGTAGCGGTGATGGCTGCGGCGACTAAACACCTCGGTATTGGTGTGACGTTGTCGACCACTGGTACGACGCCTTATCTGGCGACCCGACGCATTTCGACTTTGAATTATTTGAGTCGTGGTCGCGTTGGCTGGAACATCGTATCCGGTTTCAGCGCAGCAGAACATCAGGCTAATGGTCTTGGCGCATTGGGTCATGACGAGCGTTATGACCAAGCCGACGAATTTATGGAAATTTGCTACCGCTTGTGGGATAGCGTTCCCGATGCAGCGATATTGAAGAACCACGTTACTGGCAAGTTTGCTGATCCCGAACAAATCAATGTCGTTGATTTTCAAGGTCGTTTTCTAAATTGCAAAGCGGTTGCGCCGACGTTGCCATCGTCATACGGTCGGCCATTGTTGTTTCAGGCTGGTTCATCGGGACGTGGTTTGCAGTTTGCGATGGAACACGCTGAAGTGATTTTTGCGATTCAATCGCATATCGCAGGGATGAAAAAGAGCATGCTGCAATTGAGCGCTGCCGCTGCGGAGCAAGGCAAGGGTAAAGAATGCAAGGTGTTATTTGGCCTGCAACCGATCGTGCGCAGTACCGAACTTGAAGCGCGTCAACGTGCTGAAGAATTGGCTGAGCGGATTCCGCTGGATGCCATTCTTGCGCGTCTCTCGGGCGTGTTCGGTATCGATCTGAGTCAGCTTGATCCAGATCGTCCATTGGCGGAAATGGAAACCCAGGCTTCACGCGGATTGATGGCGGCGACGGTGACCGGTGCGGATGGCAAGGCGGTGACATTGCGTCAGGCAGCAACAACCTGGGCCTTGTCGGTGGCCATTCCTCAAGTGATCGGTACGCCGGAACAAGTGGCTGATGAAATGGAGCGTACCTGGCGCGAAACCGGTTGCTACGGCTTTAACCTGAGTCCGACGACCAATCCAGATAGCGTTGAAGATTTTGTTGATCAGGTCGTGCCAATCCTGCAAAGCCGTGGCGTGTTCCGCACTGCTTATGAAGGCGACAGCTTCCGTGACAATTTGATGGCTTGATGGGGCGGGTAAAGTGACTGATACGATCATCGAAACACGTGGCTTGACCAAGGACTTCCGCGGCTTTATCGCGGTTGGTGGAGTCGATTTGAAAGTGCGCAAGGGATCTATCCATGCGCTGATCGGTCCTAATGGTGCGGGTAAATCTACGGTCTTCAATTTACTGACACGTTTTTTGCCCGCTAGTGGTGGACAAATATTTTTCAAAGGTGAAGAGATCACCCGACGCGACCCGGCCTTGGTAGCGCAGAGCGGCATGGTGCGCTCGTTTCAGATTTCTTCCACTTTCCCGGCTTTTAGTTTGCGTGACAATGTACGGATTGCGTTACAGCGCCCGCTGCAAGTTAGCTACCAATTCTGGCGTTCTGACAAGACACTTGCGGCATTGTATGAGCGTGCCGACGAGTTGCTTGAGGCGGTGGGTTTAACGCGATGGCGTGATGTGCGAGCAGCCGATCTGTCATATGGCCGTAAGCGTGCGCTCGAATTAGCGACCACGTTGGCGCTCGATCCAGAAGTGATGTTGCTGGATGAACCAATGGCTGGACTAGGTCATGAGGATATCGCGCGCATCGCCAGTCTGATTCGCAAGGTTGCGGTTGGTCGTACGGTCTTGATGGTGGAACACAATTTAAAAGTAGTGGCCGATTTGTCGGACACCATTACAGTGCTGGCGCGCGGCAAAATATTGGCCGAAGGCCCGTATGCCGTCGTGTCTGCGAATCCGCTGGTGCGTAGTGCTTACATGGGATCAGCGCATGCCTGATTTATCTCCTCAACCGGATTTACTGGCCATTGATAATCTGCGTGCCTGGTACGGCGAATCGCAAGCCTTGCATGGCATTAACCTGACTGTGCAACGCGGCGAAACCGTTACTTTGCTTGGACGCAACGGCGCTGGCAAGACCAGTACGCTGCGTTCGATCATGGGATTGATGCGGCGACGTGAAGGCGCGATTACATTTTCCGGTAGCGAATTAATTGCCGCATCGCCGGATCAGATTGCGCGTCTGGGTATCGGCTATTGTCCGGAAGAGCGCGGCATTTTTGCTGGCTTGACGGTGCAAGAAAATCTGATGCTGCCACCGATCATTAAGGCGGGTGGTATGACGCTGGCGGAAATCCACCAATTGTTTCCTAATCTGGCCGAGCGTAGCGCCAGTCAAGGAACCAAATTGTCCGGCGGCGAACAACAAATGCTGGCCATTGCACGCATCTTGCGCACGGGCGCAGATTTGCTATTACTGGACGAACCAACTGAAGGTCTGGCACCGGTCATCATCGAACAAATCGGTCATGCAATTCAGAAGCTTAAAGAGCGGGGTTACACCATCGTTCTGGTCGAGCAAAATTTCAATTTCGCCGCCAGTGTGTCAGAACGATTTTACGTGATTGAAGATGGTCGTGTAGTTGATCATATTGCTGCAGCCGAGATCGCTGATCCGACGACGGTGGCCAACATTCACAATTATTTGAGTATGTAAATTATGACAGAATTCTTTGGTGTTTCCGTGCAGGCACTGTCTGGGCAATTAATGATCGGTGCTATCAACGGTGCCTTCTATGCCATGCTCAGCCTTGGTCTGGCGGTTATCTTTGGCTTGCTGAACATCATCAATTTCGCGCATGGTGCGCAATATATGATGGGTGCGTTTTGTGCGTGGTTGTTACTCAACTTTCTCGGGCTAAATTATTGGATGGCGCTGGTGTTGACGCCACTTATCGTCGGTGCGAGCGGAATGCTGATTGAGCGCTATTTGTTACGCCATATTCAACAACTTGACCATGTGTATGGTTTGTTACTCACTTTCGGTGCAGCGCTGTTGATCGAGGGTGCTTTTCGCCAACTATTCGGAGCGGCCGGGTTGCCGTATGCCACTCCCGCGCTGTTGCAGGGCGGGCATCATTTAGGCTTTATGTATTTACCTACTTATCGCGCCTGGGTCTTCATCTTTTCTATCGTGGTATGTGGTGCTACCTGGCTGATGATTGAGAAAACCAAACTAGGGTCTTACTTGCGCGCGGCCACTGAAAACCCATCATTGGTTCAAGCCTTTGGCGTGCGCGTGCCGCGCATGATGATGCTGACCTACGGTTTTGGTGTGGGTTTGGCTGCATTGGGTGGCGTGTTGGCCGCACCTATTTATCAGGTCAGCCCGATGATGGGAACCAGCACTATTATTGTGGTGTTTGCAGTCGTCGTGATCGGTGGCATGGGTTCAATCGGCGGGGCGATTTTCAGCGGCTTTGCGCTCGGTTTGGCGGAAGGTTTGACCAAGGTATTTTATCCACAGGCTTCCAGTACGGTGATCTTCGTAATTATGGCGCTGGTATTGCTGATCAAGCCTGCCGGGTTGTTTGGGAGGACTGCATGATGGTGTCGAATGTAAAAGCGTTGATGCAATCCGATCTTGCACAAAAAAATGCGCCACTGATCATCGCCGCTTTGATGTTGCTGCTTGCGCTGGTGAGTCCTTTTATCGGGCTCTATCCGGTCTTTATGATGAAGGCCTTGTGTTTTGCGTTGCTTGCTGCAGCGTTCAATTTGCTGTTCGGTTATGGCGGCTTGCTGTCCTTCGGGCATGCTTCGTTTTTTGGTACTGCGGCCTACGTAACCGGCTACACAATGAAGTATTGGGGCATTAATCCGGAGGTTGGGATTGTGCTTGGCACACTGGCTGCGACGGTACTAGGTGTGGTGTTCGGCTGGCTGTCGATTCGACGTCAAGGTATTTATTTCGCGATGGTGACGTTAGCGTTGGCCCAAATGCTGTATTTCTTCTATTTACAGGCTGGTGGTTTTACTGGTGGCGAAGATGGCATTCAGGCGATCCCGCGCGGTCATCTTTTTGGCGTCATTAACCTCAACCAACCCTTGGCGATGTATTACACCGTGCTGGCGATCTGTATCGGTGGCTTCGCGCTGATTTATCGCGTCGTGCATTCGCCATTCGGTCAGGTACTCAAGGCAATTCGTGAAAATGAACCGCGGGCTATTTCGTTGGGTTATCGGGTTGAGCGGATTAAGTTGCTGGTGTTTGTCTTGTCGGCTGCGCTGGCTGGACTAGCCGGTGCGACCAAGACGCTGGTGTTTCAGCTTGCGACACTCAACGATGTTAACTGGTCAGTATCTGGCGATGTGATTCTGATGACGTTGGTTGGCGGCGTAGGTACGCTGTTTGGTCCGATTATCGGGGCTTTCGTGTTAGTGGTGATTAGCACTTACCTTGCCGGTTTTGGATCATGGGTCACAATGATTCAGGGCGCGATCTTTATTGTTTGCGTCATGTCCTTCCGGCGTGGCTTGTGTGGTTGGGTTGCCGACCGATTCGAGATCGCACGTTTGCCTTTGGTGGGAAGCGACCCTTTGGTTGCAAATGTGGTCAAAGCCGGCTTTCGCCGTGCGCTTTCCGAACCCTCTATTCCATTGAAAGATACCAGCCTCCATGAGTGATTCTTTGTTAGCATCGCCGCAAGTGTCGCCGCAAGTGTCACCCATTGATCCAGCCGAGTTGCGCCGTTGCCTTGGAGCCTTTGTCACTGGCGTGACGGTAATCACGGCGCTTGATGAGGACGGTGCACCAATCGGCATGACGGTCAATTCGTTCAATTCGGTCTCGCTCGATCCACCGCTTATCGTCTGGAGCGTGCGTACCAATGCGACCAGTTTTCCTGTGTATAGCAAAACGAAACGGTTTGTCGTCAATATATTATCGGAAGAGCAAGTCGATGTCTCTAATCGCTTCGCTAAATCCGGCCCTGGTCGTTTTGAGGGGATCGCTATCACGCCGGGCATCGATGGCTTGCCGCTCATTGATGGTTGCTCGGCATATCTTGAATGCAGCACTGAAGCCACGTATCCGGGCGGCGACCACTTGCTTTTTCTAGGCCGTGTTGATCGCATTCTCGGGACCTCGCGCAAGCCGCTGGCTTTTGGCGCGGGCAAATACATGGTCGTACATCCGCATGCGCCCAACGCTGACTTGGGCTCCGGTAACGTCGCCACATTGAACGCTGTTCAGTTAGCGCGGCCTTGTCTGGAAGAGTTGAATCGTGAAACAGATAAAACTGTCGGTTTAGGCGTCTGGGGCAACCTTGGCCCGACCCTCATCTGGTGGGTAGAAGCACGCCAACCGCTTGATGTGCGCTTGCGTTGCGGGATGGTGTTACCGTTACTGGGTTCTGCTACCGGCAAAGTGTTTGCTGCCTTTTCAGCGCCACAGTTGACGGCACGCTATCTGGACGCAGAAATCGCCGCGGTACAACATATTCCCGATTCGCCATTTAACACCCGTGCAGCGGTGGAAGAACACTTGGCGTTGGTGCGCGAACGCCGGCTGGGGGCGATAGATGATGCGATCATGATCGATATCAATGATCTGGGCGTGAACGCTGTCAGTGCGCCCGTATTCGATGCTTCGGGATCGATTGTGCTGGCGCTGACGATGATGGGCGCAGCAGTGTGTTTTACTCCGGATGATCCGGCGGTAGCGCGTTTGAGCGATGCGGCACGGCGCTTGTCGGTACGCTTGGGTTACCGGCCTTAATGAATTTGTAGTGGCGCGTTGCGCCAACCACCCTCACTTGAAGAAAGAATACGATGATTGAAAATACATGGAAGCGCTGGGGCGACGACGACGAACGTGGCGCGCTGAATTTTATCGGACCGGATCAGGTGCGCCGCGCCACCGGATTGGTGCAGACAGGTGAAGTATTACGTCTTGCACAATTGCTATCGTCAAAGACGCCGGTGCCTGCTCATCGTTGTGGTTTGCAACATTTTATGGGCCGTGATGGTGGTGATTATGCTGCGGGCGCGGGGCGTCCTGAAGGCTTCCAGTTTGCTGAAGACTCAGTCATCATGCCATTGCATATCGGTACTCACGTGGATGCGTTGTGCCACGCGTGGTATGACGATGAACTATATAACGGTTTTTCCAGCGACACTATTCGCAGCACTACCGGCGCTTCTAAATTAGGCGTCGAAAAGATGCCACCTATCGTCACGCGCGGTGTGTTGCTTGATCTGGTCCGTTTAAAAGGACGCGTATTGGTTCCGGGCGAGGTGATCAGCCGCGCCGACCTCGAAGCCGCTGCCGCTTTGGCCGGTCTTCAGATAGAGCAGGGCGATGCAGTATTACTGCGCACAGGTTGGCTGGAATCGCAAAAAGGCGTGAAGAATGTCTCCTTTGACGTTGAGCCGGGTATTGACGTCGAAGCTGGACGCTGGTTGGCTGAGCGCGAGGTTGCAGTGGTGGGTGCGGATAACTTCGCGGTAGAAGTGTTGCCGTTTGCAAAGGGAACAGTATTTCCGGTACATCAATTACTGATCCGCGATTTTGGCGTGCCGCTGTTGGAAGGCCTAATGCTTGATCCACTGGTTGCCAGCGGTCGTTTTGCGTTCTTATTCGTTGCCAGCGCGCTGCCGATTGTTGGCGCTACCGGTAGTCCTCTCGCTCCCGTTGCGGTGCTGTAGACCATGAAAAATTCTACCAAAAAGCGGCCACTTGACGGTATCCGCGTACTTGAAATAGCATCGATGGTATTTGGCCCTGTGGCGGGACAGTATCTCGGCGATATGGGTGCCGATGTGATCAAGCTTGAGCCACCGGAAGGCGATTTAACCCGCTCAATCGGACCGCGCCGTTCGCCGCGCATGGGCGCATTTTTTCTGACAAGTAATCGTAGCAAGCGCAGTATTGTGGTCGATTTGAAGCGTCCGGAAGGGCGCGAAATCCTGCATCGCTTATTAGCCAAAACGGATGTGCTGTTGCACTCAATGCGCACACCGGCAGCCGCTCGCCTTGGGCTTGATTACGCCACGCTCGCCAAAACCCATCCGGGTCTGGTGTATTGCCACGTTACCGGTTATGGCGACGATGGTGAGTATGGTGGACGTCCTGCTTATGATGACATTATTCAGGCTGCGTCAGGTCTGGCAATGTTGCAGGAGGTAGTCGCAGGACAGCCACGTTACATCCCGACAATTGTCGCTGACAAAATTAGTGGCGTCCATGCGGCTTATGCGATCGTGCTCGCGATGATGCACCGTCTGCGCACTGGAGAAGGTCAGGAAGTGGAAGTGCCGATGTTTGAAACCATGGCCTCGTTCAATATGATCGAACACCAATGGGGGCATATTTTTGAGCCGCCAATCGGTGACATGGGATATGCGCCCGTAGTGGCTGCGGCCCGCCGACCATATAAAACGCTTGATGGCTATTTGTCTTTGCTGCCGTATTCGGATTCGCACTGGCGGCGGTTCTTTGAGTTGGCAGGTGCGCCGGAAATAATGGACGATCCGCGTTTTACGCTGTTCGCCTCGCGTCAGCAACATTTCCGTGCAGTATGGGATGAGATTGAGCGTCAGATAGGCCTTAAAACCAATGCCGAATGGTTACGTCTGCTGACGCCGGAAGATATTCCGTTCTCCCCAGTTAACAGCATTGAAGACCTGCGTGAAGATCCTCATTTGAAGAGTGTCGATTTCTGGAGTGTGCAAGAGCATCCGACTGAAGGTAAATTGTTGATCGGACGCAATCCTTTACGCATGAGCGCTTCGCCACCGGATGTCACACGCTTGCCACCGGGATTGGGTGAGCATAGTGCGGAGATTTTGCGCGAATATGAATACGACGAAGAAAGCGCAAAACGCTTGCTAGCCCCGGGCGGAGTTTGTTCTTCCAATTTGTAGTCAATGACGGTGTTGGCGCTTTTATTTTACTTGTATTGAGTAACTGCGTTACCGACGGTAAATTAAGTCATGCTGATTTTTAAATCAGCATGACTTTTTTTGTTTTTATTCTACTTTTTATGCTTAATTGTCAAATTTGAAAAAGTTGCTCGTACATCGCTTTACGGCTTCATTCGCATACTTTGCAAAGGGTTACTTTGCAGGGCGCCGCACCTATTGTCATCACCGATGTAATTTGTCACTCATCGTCCCATTTTTTTCCGCGATGGCTGGTCTCGTATGTGAGTAAGGCGCGTTACTGACATCAAATGCACAATCCGCTCTTGAATGTCGGCACGTTACCGCGATTTTCACCAAATCTCCTACCTCATCCTTATCGAACTCCTACTTAAGTATCAGTGTTTAGCTGATAGTGATCATCCGGTAATCTATTATGATTTGTCACAGTAAGTGAAGTGAGGGCTTTGCATCACGCGTCCGCAACAAAAGATGGGGGCAGTGTGCGAGCGCAGCGATGCGAGAGTTGATGTGACATTTACCCGATGTGTATCTGGCAAACATCAACCTATACAGGAGCCAGAAACCTGTCACGAATTTGGGCCAACAGAAAAAGTCATCTGATGCCATACCTAATACACAAGTATCTGCTGAGTATTAAAGCGCCTGTTGCAGTGCTTCTTAAAGTGCTACTAGGGCACTAAAAGACGACACGTTTTTTATTACGCCATCGTGGGCTTTTAAGAGCCGACTAATTACGCGACCTATGCCATCTTATTTTTTTAATATTGGAGAAGATCATGGACACAACGCCAGAGCTTACCAAGGTTGTAGACCAAACCGGTGACGGTATTAATGGCATGGTTAAAGAGAAGAGTGCGGACCTTCACAGTGCGATTGATAAGGCTTCCGACACAGTGCGGCCAGCCATTGATCGCATGGCAAATGGTGCACACACGAGTGTCGACCAAGTATCCAGCGCACTGACCGACGCCACAGAGTCGCTTACGCAACACACGCGCGAACTGAGTGCTGCCTATCAACGATTTGCGGATACTGGACGCCAATATGTCCGCACCAGTCCGGTTGTAGCGGTTGGTATGGCCTTGGCTGCCGGTTACTTAATTTCCAAATTATTCAGCGGCAAAGATCATTAAGTTATTCAGTGACTTTTCTATCGCCACGCGGTGTGCGGTGCTGAGCAAGGAGTCTACTTTTTTCGGTGAAACACAATATTAATGATTCTCCGACGGTTTGCACCTCGTAGTGTGCGTTTTTATATTGGAGCGAAAAATGAAGAAATATCTTATGAGTCTTGCAGTATTGATGGCTTTCGGTTCAGGCGCAGCGATGGCTCAAAACGCACCTGCAATGCCAAATAGCAGTATGGGGACAGATGCATCCTCGAGCGGCGCGATGGACAACGGTTCAATGGCCAATCCAACTACGAAAAAGAAGACAATGAAGAAAAAGATGCATAAAAGCACGATGGATAAAGAGGGTATGGACAAAGATGGTATGGATAAACCCGATACTAAGCATTGATTCAGGTATTTTTATCTGGTCAGCAAAGTTTTAGGCGCAGTATTGTTTGGCGATGCGCCGTCTATGCATGGTTTGCTTCCAATCTTAGGGGCCAAACTTTCATTCAGTAAGTGAGGCGACTGTCGGACAATATTACTGTGATGCGTTGCTGATTACGCAGACCCAAAGAACTGCGTTTAAAAAAAACGACGGCCTATCGGATTGACATTCGCTAGGCCGTTGATGCGTTTGTGTGTTGAAGTATTTCTGGCTTTGAACAAAAACAGGGATGACTTTGCTCAATGCAAGCATACGCATGCGTTTCTTATTGTTCTTCAAAATTTTTCACGGACAGGATGGTCAGCTTCCCTTCGCCATTTTGGGTGACACAGGCTCAGGATTTCCCACAATGGCCCTAATAATTGCTTTGGTGTGATTCTTGAGGTAACTAATGGGCCTTACTCGAGTTGAGAGTTTCATGCTCAACCTTTAACACAAATTGACGAGGGCTAATGTTAGTTCGAATCAAGGCCTATACATACTATTGTTATTTGCCATTTTGCAACTTGCCCAAGGGAACCGCACCCGAAACGGATGCAAATATGAGGCTTACCTTATAGTAAATCTATAAAACTTTGTTATTGATTAAAAAATTCCTTGCACCTTCAGGTTGGGAGACAGTAATTAACTATCGTCTCATTCCTCTCGTTTTTTCAACAGCCCTTTACCAATGATCATAAGGCGCAAAAAACCGCTACCGGCGAAGGTATGGCCGTCTTTAGAAGCGAGCGAAATTTTTAAATAAAAAGCTTAAATGGACAAGTGTCCAAACAGCTACATATTTGAAATAGGGGGTCTTGAAACGCGTTTAGGTGGATCCTATATTGGAAGCGGTGGAGGAATTATCCGCGTAGTAGCGGATAATTTGCCAATCGGTCGAGAGTTCCGCGATAGTCGTAAGCGAATCTTTCGTATTTATTTTCTGATAAATGGAAAGGAGTGGATGCATCATGTTCTCGTCTTCTATGCAATTTCCCAATAATTTATTTTCTGAGCTTGGCGATATTCAACGCCAGTTTGAGCAATTTTTTGGGGTGGTAGATTCGCCTTCCAGTATTCGTGCGGTACGTCGTGGCACGTTTCCGTCCATCAATATGTGCACTACTGATGACGCCATAGAAATCTACGCATTAGCACCCGGGATTGATACCTCTAAACTAGAACTCACCGTCGATAAAGGGCTGCTCATCATCGCAGGTGAACGCAAAAGCGCGGTGCCCGCGGACCGGCAGGAAAAACTGAGCATATATGCTCGTGAGCGTTTCAATGGCGCATTTAAACGCGTCATTAGCCTGCCAGAAGATGTAGACGCCGAGAATGTCAATGCTACGTACAAAAATGGGGTGCTGCGTGTCGTCATTGCGAAGCGAGAATCTACGAAACCCCGCCGCATCGAAGTGCATAACGTTATTTAACCGATTGTTATCGAGAGGAGGATTCGACATGGATACCAAACAAGAACTAGCGCAGTACAAGTCCAATATCAACGATGAAAAATCCTTATTTCCGCTCGTTGATGTAATCGAGGATGAAAATGGCATCACGCTCACAGCCGACTTGCCAGGCGTCACCAAAGAAAACCTAGCGATTCGAGTAGATGCGGACCTGCTAATCATTGAGGGCGCCTTAACTTTAGGAGAGGGGGAAACTGTAGCGCCAGTCTATGCCGAAATTCGGGCGGCACATTACAAGCGCACTTTTACTTTAAGCCGCGAACTGGATGCGGCGCAAATTGCTGCATCCATTAATGACGGAGTCCTGACGCTTCACATGCCGAAGCTCGAACAAGCCAAACCGCGAAGAATCGAAGTGAACATTTTGTAGCGATCTAATGGTTGTATGTGATTAACTTATTTGCCCCTGACCTTCGTGTCGGGGGTACATCGGGGAGGAGCGAAATGCGCACCTTATTACTCCCAGAGATAGTTAAAACAATCAAACGAAAACTGCGCCATATTCATTATCGGCACTTATTTGAAAGTAAGTCAGATCAGCTTCTTGAGTTGGAAGAATTGGCGCTGGAGTCATTCGAATTAACGCATCAACTCAATAGCAACTTACTACGCATGATCGAAATTGAGCGTTCCCTTAATACTGCAACAGAGCTAGCAAACTCAAGGGAAATGCGCACATGCCGGCGACTATTGAAGAAAATCCAGGAAGTGAGCGGAGTGGAAGATGCGATGCTGATGAGGCAGCCAAAGTTCCCGAGTGAGTAACATGACGGAAAGCGTAAGAGAATTCCGATTGAGATGCAGGGCTAAACAAACATGCATTTTGGACACTGGCTTGATCTGCGACCTAGTACGCATCTCGACTTTGCGGTATCTGGATCATTCCCACTAATGGCCATTTGCAGCACGCTCGATCAATCTTATTTAAAGTTTGATCAAGAATATTCATGAAAGCGCCTGATCAACGATCTTGGGATACCTAGAAATTGCGGCTGAAAGTGCTGCACCACGGCGTCAGGTAATGAATGTAGATTGCGAAGGCACATGGGCGATTTATAGGCCTGAACGTTATAAATTTCATGCATGGTTTGCTCCAGGGTGACGCTAGTCATCCGCAATCTTTACATGATATTTTCGTAAGAGATTAAAGTAAAAAACAATTTTTAGGAATATTTTAAGATTTTAGGCCGGAATGCAAAAACGTCGCAGAACCAGTGTTTACTTGGTTTGCGACGCTTTATGCTGACCTATTACTATGTTTCTTGGTGCGAGAGCCGGAACCGCAAAAACAACACAAACCCTTATGGGCTATGGCTCTATTGATTATTTATTTCAATTATGGATGCAAATATGGATGCAAAAATATTTGCTAAAGCCTTTGTGCCTCTTTTAATCAGAAAATTTCCGCTGCTTTTCGAGGCTCTCGCCTTTGCTTACGGGCGGCATTAAGCTACCGGCAAACGCCTTTGACGAAGAATTTGCCTAATACTCCGTGCGCAGCGGTAGGTTCATTTTGGCCCGAAACGCATTCTCCGTCAGCACGAAGTCTGCCCATTGGCCAAGTCCGACGGTACTGGCCTCCTCAGCGGACACGGTCCCGGCACCTGCGCCGTTATCCACTTGCTGCTCTTTCTGGACCGCGTTCCACGGGTCGAACTGGAAGTGATAGGTGTGGATCAGCTCGTGGACCAATTCAATGGCCGTAGCGCCTTCCCTGAGAAGGATTTCACCGGCGCTGGCGTTGCCCAAGTGAGCCTGTTCCGCGTTGCTTGGCCTCGCGTCGTTGGTTTTCTCGCCAAAAAAAATATTGACGTCCCCTTCCTGAATGATCTTCCCTATCAAATAAGAGCCGATGCCATCGCGGTCAGGCTGTGCCGCTTCCACGATAGAAAATTTCGGTTGACCATACGCATCTTCGCCCACGATATTCAAATTTAGTTGCGCGTCCTGACTTGGAGGAAGGCCAACTCGATAAGCTCCATTGAGAAGGTTAAGCGCGTTCCGTATCAGCTCTGCTCGCCCGGAAAAAGTCAGGCGGCGCTGGATTAGCCCCGCGCCGTGGGGCTTCCTTTCAGTCGCCGTCTGGGTCATAGCCTGATCATGGTCCGCTGGCGCTGCAGCGCCTAATGCGCGCGCTCCCATCACATCGGCTTCGTGTTCCAGCGCCACATCGTCGTTAATTGGCAGGTCGCGCCGCATTTGTATCGTTGGCCGGACCCGGCCTTGCGCCTGCTGCACCACGTGCCACGCCTCATGCGGCAAATGCTGCTCCTGTCCTGGTCCAAGATGAATATCACTACCCTGCGCATACGCACGAGCATTCAACTGTGCCGGTTGTGATGAGTTGTAATGCACCTTGACGTGATCCATCGACATGCCGGACATCGATTCGATGCCGGATTTAAGCTGATCGGGAAGACCGGTATTGTTGGGTTTTACGGCTGGCGCTTGGGTTAATTGGGCTGGCGCGTCAGAAAATGATTTTGCCTGTACTGGCGATTCCAGTGCTTGCGCGGGTTCTGGGCTGTCGTGCGATGCTTGATCCTCCTCCCGTTGGACCGTGCCACCAAATAGCGCATCCATTTTCTGACGCTGCGCCACCATCCGAGGGCTATTCTGGATGGCGTTCATTTGCGCTTTTTGTTGCACCACGCACGGACTGTTGTTGATCATGTCGGCAAATGCCTTCTGCTGCAACACGCGGGGGCTGTTGTTGATCATTTCTTGCAGTTCGCGCTGCGCTACTGCTACCGGTCGATTGTCTACAAAGCCACCGTCCCGCGTTGTCTGCATGGTAGGTGCACGCTGGGCCGTATCAGATTGTCGTATCTGATCTTCTTGCACAGGTGCTTGCAGTGGAGCTTTCATCTGGTCTCATTCTCGTGGCGATATTGATACTTTGATATTAGCCGGAGTCGCTGATGAAATGCAACTAATCGTTGGCTTTGCGAATGCATGAGCTTCCTGTTCAAAAACGACCGTATATGAACAGGTGTAAAACAGCCCGTTTTTGAGTGTTCAAATAATAGTATTTTACATTTTGAACATGTTCATATATATTCACACCCTTAATGAACGCCTTTAGACGCCCTCGTATGACCATAGACGACTACGGACAACCCACTTTAAGGACGCAACATGTCAATCTTTGCTTATAGCCGTGTCAGCACGAAAGACCAGACGACTGCCAATCAGACGCTGGATATTGAAAAGGCTGGCTATAAGGTTGATTACTGGTTTGCGGACGAAGGCGGCAGCGGCAAGGTGTCGGCCAGCCAGCGCCCCCAGTTCAAAGCGTTGCTCAGTCAAATACGCGATGGGGAAACGCTGGTGGTCTCAAAACTGGATCGCCTGGGCCGTGATGCTCAGGACGTTGGTGCAACGATCAAGGCACTCGCCAAACGTAAGATCATGGTCATCGTCCTGCAACTCGGCAAACTCGATCTGACTTCAACGGCGGGTAAGCTCATGCTGACCATGTTGGCCGCCGTTGCTGAGATGGAACGTGATCTGTTGGTTGAGCGCACACAATCCGGTCTTGCACGCGCCAAAGCTGAAGGCAAGGTATTGGGGCGGCCATCTAAAACGACTGATGCGCAACGGGCTGAGATTGTCAGTCTGCATAAGGCTGGATCATCGATCAGTGCCCTGGCTCGAACCTACGGCATATCCCGGGCCAGCATCATGCGGGTGACTGGTGGATTGTGAATTAAGAGGTAAACCCTGATGGGGAAATAAATTGTTAATCAGTACACTCATGGTATGGAAAATACGATTACTCAGATCGATCAGGTGATTCTTAACCTCCTTGCACAAATGGGTAGGGATCGCCCTAGTCGATCTCGCGCTACCTTAATCATAGCTTTCGCCAAACACTTATCCTCGGTATCTGGCAAAGTTAGTCCGGAGGAAATAGCCCAGTTCATAGACTTGGGGGCATCACTATTTCGAGCCGGTACCAAAGAAAACCGTTAAAAGTCCCAGTTATTTATCTGTTCTCAGACGTATATTGCCCATTTGGGGTAGTGTTTCGCAGAACCGGCAATACCGTGGATACCAGAGTGGATACCACGCGTTTGGATACCGCTATTCCGGTGTCACCTGTCTGCTGCGTACCCCAGTTTTGCTGTTACACCGGCTGTTACAGGCGATCTGTTACAGATCAGGCGATGGTCCGAACATTTCCCAAACTGACGGTCTCGAAAATTGCGTGCACGCTTGATTCCGCGTTATAGCGCGAAGCTCGCCGCGAACCATTGATTCTGATGCACTTCGTCATTCGTCAGTATGTGCGTCAAATGCGCGCCAGGGTGCGCACCTATTCGCGCAAAAGTGCCGCTTGATTCGGCTTTATCGTTTCGAAGTTAAGCCACCTATTTACCCCATTGCTCCTATGAGGAAAGGGAAATTAAACGTTGCGCAACGTTCGGCATTTATGCGGCTTTACCTGCGAAGTTACTGCGCGCTATGTGCGGCGTTATTTTTCCCTCATACCGTGGTAACCAAGATGGTACCCGGCTGTTTAGTAACCGCCTTTCCTGTCGCAACCTGAGTGGCAACCTCCCGCTTGGCAACCAGCGCCTGACCATCGTTGGGCCTCGTCTGGGCGATTCGCTTCAACTCTGCCACCCGCTTATAAATAGCAACCTGAGCCGCCATGGGCAGGGCTTTAAACGCTTTATCGGCTTCCAACAGCATATTGGCGACGATCCTGATTTCTTTATTGCGCTCGCTGCATCGCTTTCTGATCGCTGCCTCCGATATGCCGAACTCGCGGCCCAGTGCCCGGCATGACTCAAAATTAAGCAAACGCCGGGTTATTTCATGCCACTGAGCATCTGTAAGTAATGAAGTTCGCCCCATGTTCTGCCCTATCTGACGGTCTGAAATATTATGTTTGCCCTCGCGTGCGGCATGGTCCCGTAATCAATTACGATAGCATCGGCACTAACCGCCATCAGGCTAACTAAAAAGGGTGCCCTAGATTGAGGCACCCTATGCGGATAGAGTCGAAGTCAGCCGTCTACGTCTTTCCTCCTGAATCGTTCCATAGCCTCACTGTATGCCTGTTCTCCGGCTGCGTCACTTGCCGCCTGTGCCATTTCACCTAATCGGGCTGATCGCTGCTTGCGGGTCAGCATGGTGATGAAAATATCTGCCTGCTTGAACCCGCCCGTTGCCGCTGCTTGGAGAATGTCCGCGACAAATTCACCGGTGCGCGTTCTGGCCGCTCCTGTTAGCTCGGGGTCATTACCGTAGAACATATCGCCAAGGATCAGCAATACGCCTGCCTGAGTCATATCAAACCCGTTGCCATTGTCGGTGAACATCGGTGGTGCGCTTTTTGTCATCATTGGGTCAACCTTTTAAATAAGTCCATCACATCAATGTAGGCCGCTTCACATGCTGCGATCTGGCCGGATACAACTATTGCCGCCGCTTTATGGATCGCCTCGTCAAAGCGCATTCCATCGGTTTGCATAAAGTGCCACGCCAAATTGTTGACTCGGTGCAATTCGTCAGCCGGATAGCCTGCATCAATTTCGGCTTGCACGCGATCGAACTGGAATTGCGTTAAAGCACTTTCCGTTAATTCCCTGTGTATTTGTTGCTGATGCTGTTTTTGTGCGGTTCCACTGGTTCCAGCGGTTCCACCCCCTGCGGAATAGCCACCAGCTTGGTTCTTGGTGGAACCAAAGTTAAAAAGTAACGTTTTATGGTTTGGTTCCACTGGTTCCACTTTGCCCATGCTGGAACCAGTGGAACCAAAACGGTTTTCGGTCGTTTTACGTTTTGGTTCCACTAAGAATGGCTCTGGGCTTGGCTCTCCGAAGGGTGGAACCAGTGGAACCGCTGGAACCACACTTTTTTGCATGTTCCAACAATTCGTTTGAAAAGCATCGTTCCACATGATTATGCCTCCCACATTTTTGAGGTGAAAACGTAGCACCGGGTTTTACCCATGTCCGGCAATCGCTTGCTTTGTGCTGCCCGGGTTGGCCCATCCGGTTCGAGCCATCCAGCCTCAATTAAAACCTTATTGACGGTTTTCATGTCAAAGCCGGAACATACATCCCGTTTGTATGCTTCAGTCAGCACCCAGTATTCTTGCCCTCCGTCTACCGTGGTGCGAAACCCGGCCCGGTTGCTGGTGACGCGCCCGGATGTATCTCTGGTATCGGAGAAACGTGATTCACCGTGGGACTCAAAGAAAGCCTTCACACTGGATAGGATGGTGTTCTTTTCCAGATTGCCACCACCGCCGCGTCCATCGAGCCACGACTTAAACAATAGTCCCGCCGCTGCGACGCCATCGCCTTGCTGCCAGCCGGTAATACCTGCACCGGTCGCATATTCGCCAGCAATGGCAATAATGGCGAACCGACTACAGACGCGTTCCGCCTGGCCGCCCGCATCAGCGGGTAGGTGGGCACGAACAAAGCTGGCCATGGCTTTTTTTAGCTCCAATGGGAAACTCTCCAAGTCGCGTGTCAGATGCTCCAAGAAAGCAATGGCAGGGGTCCCGTAATAAGCGTTTGTCATCCCCTTGATGGCATCGGACAATTTGGCCCCGCCCTCATAGCCGTGCAACTCTTCAAATAGGCCATGCCCGATACCAGCGTCCGCGGCAATGTCGATCATGCGGACTTCTTGGCCCGCCTTCGTCACTTTGCCGCCATCCAGCATGTGCTGTGACAGGCCAATCTCGCCAGAACTAAGGATCATCAAGCGCCACGTTTTACGCTGCCTGGCTTCCCCTGTGCGACCGGCGCGGCCCTTGCCGGTACCGTTGCCGATCATATAAACAATGCTCCCAACTTCCTTAGGCTCAACCTCGGCCATCTCGTCCAAGATCAGCGCCGCATCGTTATGTAGGGCGCAAGTACCCTCCAAGGCGTTGCCAGTTGCGCGCCAGCTTTGTTTAAATGAGGGACTTCCATAGACCGAAGCGGCAACCAGTTGCGCTGTACTTTTACCGGTTGAACTACTGCCGACAAAATGAACTCCACCGGAATCTTGTTCTGCAAGGCGCAAAATCATTCCGGCAAACGCCGCGGAAACCGCGAAGAGCAACCGGCTATTGCCGATACACAGACGCCCGACGTTATCGCGCCACTCATCGAGCGTGCCGCTTTGGACGTACTGGCAAGGCGTTTTATTGTCCGACTGATACAGAACGATCTCGTTACTGTCGCCTATCGTCCGGTCAGGCATGACAAACACATTGTTGAACCACCCAGTTTGCTGCACGCACCGCGCCCGGTCCTTCGGATTGCTCTCGGTCAGATATTCGAGCAACTTGTTTCTGGCACCGAAGCCCGATCCGATTTCCAGCCCCAAACGGGATAACTCGCGGCGCACGTCTGCACCATCACCCGATAGCATCTCCATCGGAATGGCCCATTGATGTTGCACGCCGTCTGCGTCTTTGAACTCAATGACGCGGCCCCAGTTCTCGGACGACCTGTCCCGAATCATGGCCTTGACGTACATTTGGGCACATACGCGGATCGATTTTCCTGTGTCCTCGTTCGCGTGATAAACGCCGGTATTAGAAATGGTGAATCCATACGGTAAACCGGTTTTTCTTTTCATCTCCTTTCTTGCGTCTGCCTTGGGTGCATCAGCCGGGGCGTCCACTGCAACGGCGTGGTCAATGATCGCTTGCACCGCTGCGTTGCCCTCGGCCTGGTGTAGGTCGTTAAAATCCGTGTGCGTTACGTCGTCGCCTTGAAACACCGGTACCGCCAGCGCGCCCGATACGGCTTGCGCTGCTTTGGTTGCCTTGGTGAGACCGATATTTTCCGTATCCTTGAAACGGTCGTTATCGGCACACACGATGATCCGGATTAGCGGTAATTTACCGCGCAAGGTTTTCGCTACCGCTTCCAGATTGCCAGCATCGAACGCTACCGCTACCGGATGGCCCGTGACTGCGTGCAAACTGGCTGCGGTAGCAAACCCTTCAGCGATCAACAGCGTATCAATAGGCACACCGCCAAAGCTGTAATAACGACCGGCTTTAGTGCCACCGCTTTTAAACTTCTTACCGCCGTCCGCATCAATAAATTGCAATGTACTGATAACGCCGTTGCCATCGCGGGCAGGAATAATCAAGGTCCGCTTATCCTTGAACTCTTTCAAACCATAAGGCTTGATTCCCTTGCGTTGGCAGTATGGATTATCGTCGGTAGCAGGTCGGGCGCTATCCCAAATGGCTTGGCATTTTGCCGCCGCGTCAGCCGTCCGTTTGATGCGTTCTATCTCTGCCGCAGCCCTGGCTTCTGACAGTTGATTGGATAGCTCAATGCGTTCAATTGGGGTTAGTGAGTCACGTGATTTACTGCACCACGTTTGCGTCTCACCGGATCTCCAATCGCCATATGCGCCACCGAAAAAGCCAGTTCCCGCATCGCCACCCTTAAATACATACCATCCACTGGTGCCGCTTGGCTTCTCGTCCCTGCCGGGGCAACGATGCATCAAACCGTCTGCAATGACTTCATCGGGTTGCAGGCCATCTGCTTCAATCGCGTTGCGGAATTGGTCTACCGCGTTATCGATAGTGGCGTTCAATGGATGGCCTCCTTTTTGGTGTCCGGCGTTGAAATACGAACGATGACAGCTTTGAACGTTCCGCCGCGCCGGTCTGCAATATCCTTCTGGTTGGTCTTGATGAAACGCCGTGCCTCGGCCTGCGTAGCAAAGGGAATCGAAGCGCCGCCAAAGCGAACGGCCCATGTTGTCTGTATGAGAGTAGGCATCATTTAACCCCTACTTTAGCGCTGACAACCAAGGTCAGATGACGCGGCACGCGTGCTTTTTCCTTAACTGAGGCCGCAACAAATTTAACTACAAATGCCCTGTCAGCAATATTCATTTTTTTGAACAAATGCAATAGATTAGTTTTTTGCTGTGTGAGGGCCTCAAGCGGCTCAACTATGGCTTCGACTGACAGCGAAGGGGTGAGTGTCTTAGTCATTGCGCGCTCCTTTTTTGATGCGCAGCTACCGCGTCGGTCATCAACTCACCAATGTCGCGCATCAGTTGGGACTCGACTGTCAGGTGTCTAATAATTTCACCAATTGCCGAAATCGTCCCGCCGTCAATACTCATACTCTCATTACAGGCTGCGATAGATAGGACTTCACCAATGGCCTCTAATCCACGCGATATAGCTTCGGCTGCATTGTCCGCATGGTTAGCGATTGCTTCAGCTTGCAATGCCGCATCGGCGGTTATTGGCGCGTAAGATGAAACGGCATCATCAATATTTTTAAGCAGAAAGCCCAGCTCATACGGCGCACGACCAATATTGCGGAAATGCGGATTAGATTTAGGCATAACCGGCGCTTGCATTGGGGTGGTGGTCTTAGCCATTATTGTGCGTCCTCAACGATGCTACGTGCAACAGAGGCCAGTTCTGCCAATAGATACGCCGCATCACAACAGACTGCATGATCTAAATCCCCGTTTACCGACGCTTCAGCAATCATTCGGCTGACTGCTTCCATTCCACCTATGAGGATCAATAAAGAGCCACCAGTAGAAAAATTATCTTTCAGTGCTTTAGTGGTGGTGCTCATGCTGCACCGCCAATCAGTGCAGACAGGTCGATAGAAACATCGGTGGCAAGCTCATGGCATTGCGCCAAAGCGTTTTTCTGGTTGGTCGCGTTCAGCATCTCAAACGCAAATAGCATCGATGCGATTGCCGTCGATTGCCGAGTCAGGCCTTGGATTATTTGTGAACGGGATTGGGTGGGCGTGGTGGTACGGCTGAGCATGTTGTGACTTCCATAGGTAGCGATAAAGCCGCTCCCCGTTCTCAAGCGGGGTGGGCGACAAAGACAGGTTGAGAAACCGGTACCTACAGCAACCGGCAGGCCGAAGCCTCCCATCAATGCCGCCCAGTGAAGGCGCAACAAAGGTACACGCACGTAAAAAAACGGCATTGCGCCGTTTGTGCGCTGTAGGTAATTCGGGTTCTCAAGCCCGGCCCCCTCTTTTTCGGGGACACTTTGAGTGTACATCATGATTTAGTTACCTGCATAGTCTTACTGTGCAAAACATAACGACCGGCGATGTGATGCGCTCCACATTCGGTTTCCAATGATTCCATCACGGTGGTGATGCGATGACCAGCGGCTCGCAATTCCATGATGCGGGCCGGTGGACAATAGCTATCCAGATAACGCCGTGCCTCATCGGTCGTCACACTACCAAGCTGCTGCAACGCGGTCAGTAAGCGGATGCGCTGCGGTTCGCATGATGTGCCAGGGTGTAGGTGCAAGATGGCGGCCAGCTTCTTGATGCGGGCGGTCATTGGGTAATCCTCGAACGCTTAGCGCGTAATGAATCCAAGTAGGCCGGTAACGTTGCTTTACGCTCGTTATATGTGCGGCCTCGGGCTATCCATATGGCATTACGTGCCTCGATCTTTTCCATGCAACCGAGATCCACTTTTTCCATCTGGTCACGGTCAACAGATTCAAAGCGCCCGAACATTACCCAGTTCACCAGCTTGGCCTCGTTGGCATAATGGAAGGCACTTGTATACTTTCCGTCGTCTTCTCTGGTTTCCTGTAAAGCCATACTCATCATCTGGTAACCGGTCGATACCTTTTTCCGTGACTGTGACCAGTCGCCGGTCTGTTTGGACATCTCGTCACGCATCGCCAGGAATGCATCAACAAGTCGAACCTGGCCGATGCGGGAGTTTCTGCCTCCGATAAACGGCATGGCGATCAGTGCACCGCGTTCGGTCAATTCGATCATTCGGCGCTTCTTTCCCTGCGCATCAGAGTAAAAGGCCTCCTTAGATTCAAGGTGGCTAACCGTGCCGTCTCCTTTCAAGTCATCCAGATGTTGCAAGACATTATCGTGCCGACGTCCGAACTCTCGGGCGATTACCAGCGAGTCAGTAACTGGCTTGCCTTGATACAGATGCACGATTGTGGCCTGAGCTGACGCACTCACCATTGCCGGAAGCCTGGCGATACGGGCGGTCATTTAACCTCCACGCTATAGTTCAGCGGGTCAGCAAAGAAGCGGTGTAGCTCGCGGTTACTGTAGGCGGTGCAACGAAGGGAAAATTTGATTGCTTGCGGTGCCTTGCCAGCTTTCATCAATTGCCGGTACTTTTCCCGACACACGGGGGAGAACTGGGCTATCTGATTCCAGCGGCTCATGCCATCGAGCGGGAGGGATAGGGGCAGGGTATCTGCCAGGGTTACTGCTGGTGGTGCGGGTGAAACTGTTTTGATGACCATGATTGCCTAACTTTGCATGTTGCCGCCGTGATTCAGCGGATTGATGCAAAGGTTAGGTTTTATGGGACCAGGTGGCTAGAACGTTAAGCGGCCAGACGGCACACCTTAGCCGCTTAACGTGTCTGTGTAGCGGCTAGACGGATTTTCTAAACCATTCAGCGATAGTGCGTTGTGCATTTTGTTCTGCAAGGTTGGCATTGATGGTTCGGCCATACTCAACCACCCGTGATTTAAGCTCATGCGCAGCTTTATTTGCTGAACTCCAATCCCCTTGCCTGTATAGGTCAACCGCCCATGTCCGAAGTTTCGCCATTGGTGCATTGCGCTTAATTCCACCATCCCTGCCAATCACTGAAAAATTAATTTTCGCAGCCTTGATGGCTTCCCGTTCAGCGTCCATTTTTTGCCGTTGCTCCTCACGAAGCTTTGTCAGATGGTCATAGGAAAGTTGGTTTTCAGCACAACAGACTATTTCCATCGCCTCAACGATAAGATTTCCTGCGTCAATTACGCTTTGGCCCTTCCAAGGAAATACGCCGGAATGAATTACTGTCCCATTTTCGTTTTTCTTTTCTGGAACAGATACTAAGCTCAATGCATCATCAAGTCTCATAAGTGCCAGAACTGCATAACACTCGGCTTCTGATGCTTCTGAGAAGCCCGCTATATCGTCGAAGTGAAAGCCTGAAGACATAATATCTCCCAAAGCGTACAAGTCGTATATATTTTCTTCATCAGGAACATCCGGTCTGTCTTTAGCCCAATATGGCCAATTTTCCAGTAATTTCCTAATTTCATCCATGCCAGGTTGTCGATCATTTTCATAATCTGGTAAGTAGCCAAGCTCCCACCCACCTTCGTTATGCAGACGCGTAATATGGCGCTCTATTTCTTCTGCTATTTTCTCGTTTTTAAATTCGGAAATGCAGTCTTGAATTGCTTGAGCTGCCGATTCCAACTCCTCAGGTGTGCGGTTTTTATACTTTAGAATTCTTTCTGCTCGCCACCTAATGTCTCGTAGACTATTAAATGGTTTGGATACTCCATTTTTATTTTGCTGATCAAGATAAGCAAAAAAACTCATTACTGCTCCCTTCCCCCTTTTCCAAACTCGGAAGCCATGCCAGCAAATATAAGGGGTAACTATCTGTTTTCCCGCCGTCGCGGTAGGCATGGCTAAACTGGTGAATCTATGCGGCCTTGAACGGGATTGCGTTATCGCTGTCTCTCAGGCCGCCTAAATAGTCAGACCATCGCTGCATCATCTTTCTACGTGCTGGCAGATGGGCTGTGCGATTGTAGGCGCGGCCATTCGGGTCTTTTACGGCGTGCGCAAGCTGGTGTTCGATCAGGTCAACCCGTTCACCCATGACTTCATCCATGATGGTGCGTGCCATTGCCCGGAAACCGTGGGCGGTCATCACTTCTTTGCTGTACCCCATGCTGCGCAGTGCTGCGGTGATCGTGTTTTCGCTCATGCACCTGGCACCGGTGCGGATACTTGGAAAAACGAATTTACTCCCGCCTGTCATTAAATGAACGCCGCGCAATATCTCCACGGCCTGCACGGATAACGGCACCAGATGATCTACCTTCATTTTCATTTTGCTGGCAGGAATACGCCATTCTGCTGCGTCCAGGTCGATCTCGATCCATTCGGCTGATCTCAGTTCACCAGGGCGCACGAATAGAAGCGGGGATAGTTTCAGGGCAGCGACGGCGTAAGGATGGCCGGTGTAAGTATGTATCGAGCGCATCAGTTCACCGGCTTGCTGCGGTTCAGTGATCGCCGCATAGTGAACCTGGGGTGCAACCGACAATGCACCTTTCAAGTCTACGGTTACGTCACGTTCCGTCAGGCCACTTGCCACGGCATGGCGCAATATTTGCCCACATAGCCGCCTGACGCTGTGCGCGGAATCGATTGCGCCTCGCGCTTCCATCTTTTGGATGGTGCTCAAAACATCGATCGGCTTGATTGTCGATACCGGCATTTCTCCGATGTAGGGGAAAACGTCCTTTTTTAACCAACTCGTTACTTTGTCCTGCGTCGTTTCCGCTCGGGTGGCCGCCGTTTTTCCCAGCCAAGCCCATGCCACTCGTTCAAATGTATTTGCCGCCGCTGCCGCTGTTGCTTGTTTGTCGTCACGTTTGAGCTGTGCCGGGTCGGTGCCAGCGGCTCGCTGCTCTCTGGCTGCCTCGCGCTTTTTGCGGGCGTTCGTCAGTGATACTGCTGGATATGCGCCGAATGTAAGGCGGGTATTTTTGCCATTGGGCTGCCGGTAAGCCATGCGCCATGTCTTTGAACCGGTCGGTGCAATTTCCAGATACATGCCGCCACCATCGGCCAGCGTATAGGGCTTGTCCCTGGGCTTTGCACTTTTTACCTGCAGGTCGGTGAGTGGGCTGGCGAGTTTTGGCATTTTGCATCCATCGGTTTTTGGGGTTTTCCCATGGATGTAAGGATGGATGCAAAAAAGGTGGGTGTCAATGGGCAACGATGGGCGCAACAGGCAACAAAAAACCCCTAAGTGTTTGATTTCTTAGGGGTTTATTGTCAAACTTAGCCAACGTTTGTAATGCTTCTGGTGCCGAGAGCCGGAATCGAACCGGCACGCCTTACAGCGCGGGATTTTGAGTCCCGTGCGTCTACCTATTCCGCCATCTCGGCAACGCGTGCAGCATTATGACTTATTTGGTGCGTCAGATCAATAGCTTTGAGCAATCAAATAGGTTTTTTATCGGATAAATGATTAACGCGATATTTTTCGCCATTTTGCTGCGTGAAATTAAAGCCGTTGCTGTTTGGCACGGCGCTGCACTGTGTGTAAATAAAACAGCAGGCTTACGGCGACCAAGGCAATGCTTGCGCTGTTTCCCATCCAGAATCCCGATGCGCCATGCAAGGCGGGAGGACTTATGCCGAACGGATTCAGGCCCAAAATGTAGCCGGATACCAAGCCAACTCCCCACAGCGAAAACGCGTAAATAATCGTCGGAATAATGGCGACTTTATAGGCGCGTAAAACAAAAGCGGTACTGCACTGTATCGCATCGAATAATTGATAGAAGCCAATGAATATAAATAGCGGCATGGCGGCTGCGATGATGGTTTCGTTGGGTGTGTAGGCGCGAATAATTGTCTCGCGTAGCAACCAGATGATGAGGCCCAGACTTGCCGAACAGAGCGCTGCCAGACGAATCCCGGAATAGCCTATCCGTTGCGCGTGATCGAGCTCCTTTGCGCCGATCGCTTGTGCTACCAGGATTCCTGTAGCAATTGCAATGGATAACGGCAGCATGTAAAGCACCGTGGCGAAGTTGGCAGTGATTTGATGTCCTGCGATCGCGGTCTCTCCCAGTCTTGCGATAAAAATCGCCATGAAGGTAAACGCTGTCACTTCAATGAAATAGCTCAAGCCGGTCGGGATGCCTAGTTTTAATAAGGCACGTTGTGCACGCCAGTGTGGTTTGACAAAACCGCTGTGGAACAGAGCAAATGGTGTGTAAAAACTATTGTGGCGCAGGATCATCCAGCCAATCAATAGCATCAGCCATGCAATGAGAGTCGTAGCAATGGCGCAGCCCGGGCCGCCGAGTGCAGGAATGCCAAAACCACCGAATATGAACAACGCGTTCAGAGGAAATTTTAGTAGGACCCCGATGAGTTTGATTGCCATCACCATCTTGGGTCTGGCAACGGCAGTGTTGAGCGCTGAATAGACATTAAAGCCGAGTGTTGCAGGTAGCGCTAACGCAAGAATTTGTAGATATAGCGTGGCTTTTTCACTGAGCAAAGGTGACGCATGGGCGATTGATAAAAAAGGCTGTGGAAATAGTAGTACGACGCAGCCGAGCAACGACAAGAAGAGGGCGAGCCATGTACCTTGTTTGACTTGATAGCCGATTTCCGCCATCCGTTGTCCACCATATAACTGACCGATAATGGGCGAAAGTGCTTGCAGAACGCCGCTTAGACCGACGAATACACTGACATAGATCGCGCCACCCAACGCCAGGGCGGCGAGATCAGTCGCGGAATATCGTGATGTCATGGCGGTGTCGATGACGCCGTTCAATACAATCGCCAATTGCCCGATGAGGATGGGCCACGCCAGCTTGGCGATGCGGACTGTGTTAGAGCGGCCGAGACGCGTTTTAGCTTGATGAAGGAATGAAAGTGTAATGTTCTGCTCGTTGGTTAATAGTATGTTCGGCTAATGGTAGGGGGCGGCTGCTTAGTTACCAACGCGTTGATATAAGCGGAAACGTTCATCACGATCCGATGGGCGTCGTCCGGTCCAAAGTAATTTCCAGCGACCGCCAAAGGCGCGTTTAATGGCGGCATCGTCGGATTTGGTTCTGTTGTTATCTTGATAAAGCAAATAGTCGCAGCGCTCCTGGCTTAAAGCGGAAAAAGGGACGCTACCAAAATAGGCAAACGAGGCGCGTTGCGCCGGACCCACATTGGTATCGACACATTGTTTGACCGTTGGTAAATGCGTGTTGATTTGCTCAGCGACACCGGCATAACTTTTGCCGTAGTTGATCCACGGTAGCCATAGTGTCATCAGTAATAACCAGCATAATACGACGCCGCCGGATGACAATACTACGGCGCGCCAGAGTACCGCCGGTCGTCTTGAAAGACGCCAGTTAACCAACAGAATCCAACAGATTGAGCCGAGAGCGGCAATGACGACGGCGGTCAGATTAAAGCCGGGTTTGAATCCTGGAGCCAGCTTGTAAGCATTTTTGGCAATTTGTGCGGGCCAACCGGTTTCTTTAGCAATCCATCCGATCCAGATGAACGCGGCGCAGGTGCTGAGTGTCATCACGGAGAACCAGTCAACCGCATTAATGGCACCACGCTTCATGGTCGGCAAGCCAAACGCTGCCAGAATTACGAGCGCTGGTAACAGTGGCAACAACACGCCTTCATCAGGCCGTGGCATCAGCAACATCATGACGCTCAGACTGATAAAGAATGCGAGGGGTAGCGCGATATGGAGCGCTTTGCGTTGTTGACGCCAGGCGTAGACAGCCCAGCCAGCGAACGGCCACGCGGGCCATGCGAACCAAATGCCATATTTGAAGTAATAGGCGAAAGCGTGTAACGACGGCCAGCCGAATTGCTGCAGATTTTGTTCTTGCCATAAGGCGTAATTATTACCTTCGGGGAGGTAATAATATCCAGCGACGAACCATGCGCCACCAATCGCGATAGCGACCGGTAAAGTGACGCATAGCAGGTGTATGGCGATAGATTTTTGACGTAACAGAGCAAGGCCGATTAAGCCTGCAAGGATAGCAACCGGGACACCCCAACCACGGGTCAACGTCAGTAGACCAAGTGCTATGCCGAGTAATGCTGCGCTATGGAGTGCTGAGGAATTCGGATTTTCGGTGTTGGATGGTTTTGTACTTGATCCGGTGGCAGGCGCATCGAACAAACGGACAGCGAGATAGATGGCATAGGCAACCAGCGACATCTGCAGGCTTTTTGCGGTCGTTTCGTGGCTGTGTAATAGCAGCCCCAAACATCCCAGATAAATGAGGAACGCGCCATCCGCGAGCGTGCGACCAAAGTCCCTTGGCTCGGGTTGGCCGCCAAATGCCAGTCGAAGCGGCTGCGCTTCACTGCGGCGTCCTAGCAAGTACGTGGCATGCCAAACAGATAGTGAGCCAATTAAAAAGAAAATAATCGTGGACAGCCGGGCTGCCAATGGATCGCCTAATAACCAGCCGAATAATTTGATGCAGATGGCACCAATCCAAAAGGTTAACGGGCTTTCTCCTGGCATAGGTAAACCCGCGATTTGTGGTGCCAGCCACGTATTGAAGCTGCCGTGCGCCATGGTCCACATGATCCCAAAGCTCGATGCATCCTCATTTTTCCACGGGTCGCGACCAAACAAGCCGGGCAATATATAGAGTAGACCAAGCGCCCATAATCCCCAGCGTGGCAATGCGCTGGTGGCAGAAGCGGGAAGGCGGACTGGCTTCATCACGATATGGCTTTATGAGAATAGTAAGTTGGGGGAGTATTGTGCCGCAAAAACGGCATAGGGCACAGCGTATCGGGTATAAAGTCTTTGGCAATTATAGCGATTCGCTGGTTGCGTGAGACATCACTTACTATCGCTTACGTTTTGCCAGTATCAGTTGACTTCAACTAGCCTTGCCAGACATCACTTGCAAGTGGCAATGCATTGGATGAGGAATGCGTTGCTGAAATTAAAAAAGGCAGCCATAGCTGCCTTTTTGAAACATCGACTACGCTGATAGGAATTAACCTGCAGCGACGGATGTTTTCGAACCAACAGTACCGAATTTCTTACGGAATTTGTCGACACGCCCAGCTGTATCAACGATTTTATGTTGACCAGTGTAGAACGGGTGCGATTCCGAAGAAACTTCAATCTTCACTAGAGGATAGTCTTTACCTTCGAAGTTTGCTGTTTCGCGTGTTTGAATAGTCGAACGTGTGACGAATTTAAAATCGCAAGACATGTCTTGGAATAAAACTTCACGATAATTTGGGTGAATGCCGTCTTTCATAATTGCCTCTAAAAATTCGGTAGCCAATCGTCACTTCGTCGGTCGCCATGCTTCTTGACCCGATTGTCGATCACTTGCCAAGGTGGAAAACACGCGATTATACAGTAAAACGACATGTATTCTGTGGATTCAGTCATGAGGAGCGAATTCACAGGCTGACCGGCAACAAATTGCGGTCAGCCCCGAGTGCTACCTTCTTTTTATCTTGCAAGATTAACGAAGCGCCTTGTTAGCGCCTGTCGACTCAGGCTGATGCTTTTACTGCCGATGTGCGTTGGTTGCCACTTTTTCGATACAGTACCAGTGTTGCGATCAGACCACAGATGGCGGCAAAGCTCATCCACAGACCCGGCGCAGCTTTGTTACCGGTCATTTGAATCAAGCCAGTCGCAATCGCTGGTGTAAAACCACCAAAAATGGCAGTTGCAAGGCTATACGCCAGAGAAAAACCAACAGTACGGACATCCACCGGCATGACTTCGGTCAGTGCTACGACCATCGCACCATTGTAACTTGCATATAAAAATGACAACCATAACTCAACAATCAGCATCCGCTCAAAACTCGGTGCTGCGACCAGCCAGGATAAGGTTGGATAGGCGGTGAGGATGGTAAGGACCGTAAATACCAGCAGTAAAGGACGGCGACCTATGCGATCAGATAATGCGCCCATTATCGGGAGCCAGATAAAGTTGGAGATACCGACGCAAAAGGTGACAACCAACGCGTCTGTGGTGCTGAGTTTCAACACCGATTTACCGAATGTCGGTGTGTAGACGGTGATGAGGTAGAACGAGACGGTTGTCATCGATACCAGCATCATGCCAGCCACCACAAGACCCCAGTTATCGACCATCGAGCGCAAAATCTCGCGCATGTTCGGTTTCGTCTTACGGGCCAAAAATTCTTCTGTTTCCTGCAGCGAGCGGCGTATGACAAACAATACAGGCACGATCATGCAACCGATAAAGAATGGGATGCGCCAGCCCCAGTCAGCGATTTGAGTGGGCTGAAGCCAGACCTGAAGGCCATAACCGAGGGCTGCAGCGAAAATGATCGCGACTTGTTGGCTTGCCGATTGCCAACTAACATAAAATCCCTTGCGACCGGGAGTTGCCATTTCGGACAGGTAGACAGAAACGCCGCCAAGTTCAACACCAGCAGAAAAGCCCTGGAGAAGGCGACCGACTAACACCAGAAATGGAGCCAGATAGCCGATGGTGGCGTAGCCAGGAACAAAGGCGATCAGCATGGTGCCGATTGCCATGAGTGCGAGGGTAACGATCAACCCTTTGCGTCGGCCAATGCGGTCAACGTATGCACCCAGAATGATTGCTCCTAAAGGACGCATCAAAAATCCTGCGCCAAAGGTCATAAAAGTCAGCATCAGTGATGCAAATTCATCACTCGCAGGAAAAAAGGTCTTTGCGATGTACGTTGCGTAGAACCCAAAGAGGAAAAAATCGAACATTTCCATGAAGTTACCGCTGGTAACGCGCAGGACGGTAGCGACTTTTGATGGGCTGGACTTGGTGATTGTCATGTTTTTTCCGCCAGAAAATTAAAGTTGAAGATTAGTATTGTTGTTTTACTTAGCCGTTGGGAATACCGAGGCCAAGAGGTGAGTTTTCGATCTTCAAATGAGGATATTGTTTAACGAGTAATGCGAGGATGGCATTCTTGAACTTCTTAAGGTCTCTTGCTGTTGGTTATTTGTTAATTAAAACTGCGTGTTTGCACGTTCCATAATTCTGTTCTCATCGGTCGATTATGTCTACAGGCAATAGAAAAAATTGCTTGGGTTTAAGAGTTTTTTAGCCGCTCTTCATGGCCTCAGGCCGATTTGGTAAAATGTTGGTTAGCAGATTGCAGTTACAAAAAAGGGTCCGGCAAGCTTTCGCATGTCAGACCCTTTACACATTTTGCTTCAATTGTTTCGATTTGAGCTTATTGTCATCAGTTATGACGAAGGCCCAAATTGATCCAATTGATTAGTTACCGCGTCGCATCATGTCGAAGAATTCCAGATTGGTCTTCGTTGATTTGATTTTGTCGAGGATGAATTCCATCGCTTCGATTTCATCCATGCTATACAGCAACTTGCGCAATACCCAGATTTTTTGCAGCTGATCTGGCTTGATTAGCAATTCTTCACGGCGGGTGCCGGATTTGTTCAGATTAATCGACGGATAAACGCGTTTTTCTGCAAGGCGACGCTCAAGGTGGACCTCCATGTTACCGGTACCTTTGAACTCTTCGTAAATCACGTCATCCATGCGGCTACCGGTTTCGATAAGCGCCGTTGCGATGATGGTCAGCGAGCCGCCTTCTTCGATGTTACGGGCCGCGCCAAAGAAACGTTTTGGACGTTGTAGTGCATTTGCATCAACACCACCGGTCAATACCTTGCCGGAAGCAGGGATCACGGTATTGTAAGCACGGGCCAGACGGGTGATCGAATCCAGCAGAATCACTACGTCTTTTTTCATCTCAACGAGGCGCTTGGCTTTTTCAAGCACCATTTCAGCAACCTGAACGTGGCGAGTTGCGGGTTCATCGAAAGTCGACGCGACGACTTCACCGCGCACTGAGCGCTGCATTTCGGTCACTTCTTCAGGACGCTCGTCGATCAGCAAGACGATCATCACAGTGTCGGGATGGTTGGTCGTAATCGCATGCGCAATGTGTTGCAGCATGACCGATTTACCGGATTTTGGCGATGCCACCAACAAACCGCGTTGGCCTTTACCGATAGGCGCGATCATATCGATGATGCGACCCGTAATGTTTTCTTCACCGCGCATATCGCGCTCTAGCGGAAGTGGCTTGTTCGGATGCAGTGGCGTCAGGTTTTCAAACAGAATGCGGTGTTTGGACGCTTCTGGTGATTCGCCGTTGACCTTGTCAACTTTGACCAGTGCGAAATAGCGTTCGCCATCTTTCGGTGTGCGGACCTCGCCTTCAATCGAATCGCCGGTGTGTAAATTGAAACGGCGGATTTGTGAGGGCGAGATATAAATGTCGTCAGTGGACGCCATGTAACTGGCGTCGGGCGAGCGCAGAAAGCCAAAGCCATCAGGCAGGACTTCAAGCGCGCCATCGCCAAAAATTTGTTCTCCTGATTTCGCGCGTTTTTTCAAAATGGCGAACATCAGTTCTTGTTTGCGCAAGCGCGCGGCGTTATCAATGTCTAGGCCAATTGCCATTTCTAGCAGTGCTGAGACGTGTAGCGCCTTTAATTCGGATAAATGCATAGTATATGAGTATCCCGGGGTGGGAATTGTCTGGTGGGGGAGGGGACTTCGTGGTGTGAGTAGTATCTTGCTTGTACTGTGTCTCTACATTACTCGTACTTAAATTGTACTGTATCTCTGAAAATATAAGCGGCGGCGCGGGCGCACCACCGCAATGTCGACTAGTTTACATCAAATATTGCTATCGATGAAAGATGTTAACTGCCCTTTTGCTAAAGCGCCTACCTTTTGAGCAGCGGCAACACCATTTTTGAACAGAATCAACGTTGGAATACCGCGAATACCAAATTTGGCAGGTACTGCCTGATTGGCATCAACGTCCATCTTGGCGATCAGGATTTTGCCGTCGTATTCTTTGGCGACTTCTTCCAGAATGGGTGCAATCATTTTGCATGGACCACACCATTCGGCCCAAAAATCGACCAATACGGGTTTGTCTGATTTAAGCACATCTAGTTCAAAGGATGCATCGGTAATATGTTTAATGTTTTCGCTCATGAGTTCCTCTGGAAGAGGGAAAAAAAATGATTGTGTACCAAGTCAACTTATCTGTTCACCTGGGCGGCTTACCTGCGTTGGATCCCGCGTTGGGTCCCTATTCTAATGAATAAGTGGGGGCGCCGTGCGGGACTTCAAGTTTTGCGGGTGTGATTAGATGGTGTTGCGGCGGGGTGTTCGTTAAATCATAACCGATTTTAATAAAAAGGGGAGACTACGATCTTCTTTTTTTGCTTATTTTTTACTTATATTCACCGATTGCTCGCATAAAATGCAAAACAATTGTTGCTAAAACGAGCAGCACCGCAGATTTCTTGCGTGGCTGGCTTCATCCACACCTTATTTTTTGTGAGTCCATGTTGCCACCGTCTTTATTAAAATCCCGCTTGACGTTGCACTCTATTCCGCCTTCCAACGCGTTTTGGCCGGAAGTGGCGCGTGCTTTATCGGCAGCCTCGCTTGAAAGCGGAGGCGAAAATAATCGTGATCTGTCTGCCTGGCGAGTGGTCGTTCCGGCATTTGCGCACGCGCATCTGTTAAGAGCGGCACTGGCGAGCGCACTACCGGGTGCATTTGTACCGCCGCGGATGAATACCTTATCAGCCCTGCTTGATACCTTACCGCCAGCGTTGAATGCTCCTATCGCCAGCGCAGGTAGTGAACGGTTGATGCGGTTGTATTCGGAGTTACGACAGCATGCCTGGCTGAAAAAAATATTTACCGCGAGGCGAAATACCGATTTGCTACCGTTGGCGCAAACGCTGTTATCCCTATCAGATGAGTTGACGCAGGCCTTGCTGCCGTCGATGCAGGATGCGAGCGACGTTGCGCAGCGCTGGCAGACTGCGCTTGAAGAATTGACGCCGAGTTCTCGCGAGCTACTGTCCGACGAGACCGAACTGGTCTGGTCAATCTGGAAAAGTCAGCTCGATGGCGACGATGCGCTTGCAGTGCGTTTTGGTCAAATGCTGCGATTTGCAGCGCAGGCCAACTCACCGTTAGCATGGATTAGTTCGGTCGAGCCGGAGCCGATGGAACGCGCATTTTTGCAGGCTTACGCACAATATCAGCCCGTTTTGCAGATTTCACTTGACTGGCGCGTTGACACTATCGCCTCGGCATATACCACTGCATGGCCGGAGTTGATTGATGTCGCGGCGACGCCCGAGAGCCAGCTTCCGACACCTCCGGACGACTTATTTGCGTCGGCAGAATTTAATGTTGCATTGCCGCCGGGTATCGCCCTATGCGCAGCGCAAAGTATCGAAGACGAGGCCGTGCAGGGTGCGCAGACGGTACTTGACTGGTTGCACGCAGGTAAAACGCAACTGGCGATCGTGGCGCAAGATCGTGTCGTTGCACGGCGGATACGTGCTTTGCTGGAACGGGCACAGGTTCACGTTGCTGATGAGACTGGCTGGAAGTTGTCGACCACGCGCGCGGCATCGGCTATCGCTGCCTGGTTTGATGTTGTCACCCAACGCGGTGAAACAACCGCGCTGCTGGATTTTTTGAAGTCGCCATTTGCATTGGCTGATATGCCTGATAAATCGGCGCAGGTAATGGCGGTCGAAATCGCACTGCGAAGGGCGAATGTACTGGGTGAATGGAATAGTGTCATTTATGCGCTGACTGATCTTCCTGACGCGCAAAAAATGGTTGCCACGCT
The DNA here is from genome assembly GCF_035018905.1 of Glaciimonas sp. Gout2. Taxonomy (NCBI): domain Bacteria; kingdom Pseudomonadati; phylum Pseudomonadota; class Betaproteobacteria; order Burkholderiales; family Oxalobacteraceae; genus Glaciimonas; species Glaciimonas sp. Gout2. The sequence continues at coordinate 65,707 of NZ_JASJXA010000002.1, forward strand.
GGCGCAGCAAGCGAACTTATATGCTGGCCGCAAAACGCTGCGCGGGTGGATCAATACGGGAACGGTGTTCGAGGTGCTCGGCATGACAAGTGCACTGAACGCTGATCCTGCCGGTCAACAGGTTTTGCAGATGCTGCAAAATATTGCTGGCATGGAGGATGATGAAGGAGGTGATGCCTTATTCTCATTTTCAGAATGGCGGGCATTGGTCAACCTGCAAATGGATGAGACCAGCTTCATCAGTCCCGCCATCGATCGACGCGTGGTGATGCTTCCACTGAACGGTGCGCGTTTGCGACACTTTGATGCGGTGTTGATGGTTGGTGCTGATAGCAGTCATCTTCCTTCGCAACCCCAGGAGACGCTGTTTTTTGCGAATACTGTCCGACGCGAGTTAAATCTGGCGACACGTGAAAGTCGTCAGCGCCAGCAAATGCGCGATGTAGCAGAGTTGCTGGCGATGAATCCGTTGGTGGTGTTGTCCTGGCAAGCGCATCAGGATGGCGAGCCAAATCCCGTAAGCCCGTGGATTGAGCGGCTGGAACTGACGCTGGCGCGGTCGGGTGCAGCGTCGTTACCGCGTCATCGGGCGCCGATTGTCGAGCGCAGTTTGCTCGAGATCCCGGCAGCGATGCCGGCACCAGTTGCTAGCGCGTTGCGTCCCACGCGTTTATCTTCTAGTGGCTACAACAGTTTCGTATCTTGCCCGTATCAATTTTTTGCGCAACGGATGTTGCGATTGACTTCCCTTGATGAACTTTCCGATATGCCGGAAAAGCGGGATTACGGCGGTTGGTTACATCAGATTTTGGAAACCTATCACGAAACAATTCGCGATGAGGCGATTGTCAACAACCATGATCAGCGGGTTGCAGTATTGGTCGATATATCGCAGCAATTATTCGACAAGGTGATTGCCAAAAATGCGGCGGCGCTCGGCTATTATGCACGTTGGCAGAAAGTGATTTCTGCCTACGTAATGTGGGCTAACGAGCGCGAAGCGAATGGGTGGAATTTTGTTTTTGGCGAACAGGCTTATGAAAAAATATTGCCATTGCGAACGGGCGAAATAACGTTACACGGACGCGTGGATCGGATTGATCAAAACGATGCTGGCGAACGCGCCGTGCTGGATTATAAATCGAATAGTATTGCCGTATTAAACAAGAAATTAAAAGACCATGAAGATCATCAATTGGCATTCTATGGTTTGTTATCAGACGTGTCGGTGGACGCCGCACATTACGTGGCACTTGAAATCACCAAGGACAAAATCGGTGATGTAGTGGCACAAGATTATGCACAGGCGCAAAAAATGTTGGAAGAGCATATTAAGGACACAATGCAGGCGATTTCCGATGGCGCACCAATGGTCGCCAATGGTGCCGAGTCGGTATGTCAGTATTGCGATGTACGTGGTTTGTGCCGCAAAGGAGCATGGTAATGGATGACCTCACTCCAACATCAATACACAATGATGGCCAAGCTGGCCAAGTCGATATGGTAATACCGCATGCCTATCAAATGAACGGCGTGCCAGTAGAGGCGCAGCGCTTCGTCAACGCCGCCTGCGATCCGCAGCATTCCGTTGTGGTGGAAGCCTGTGCTGGCAGCGGCAAAACCTGGTTGTTGGTAGCACGTATGCTGCGCTTGTTATTGGCTGGCGCTGCACCTTCCGAACTGCTGGCGATTACGTTCACTCGCAAGGCAGCACAGGAAATGCGCGACCGTTTGCTTGAACTGCTGCATGATCTGGCTTTGGCGTCTGATGAGCAGGTGCGCGTGTTGCTTGTGGAGCGCGGCATCTTGCAAACCGACTTGAAGCAAACTGTGCACGCCGCACGCGGTTTGTATGAACGTGTTTTGTCGAGTCCACAAAGCCTGTCCATCGACACTTTTCATAGCTGGTTTGCGCGCTTGCTGCAAATCGCGCCGCTCAATTCTGGGGTGCCACACGGTTATACATTGACCGACAAGACCGGCGAACTTCTTGCCGATGCTTATAGGCGGTTTATGCAGTCGTTAAACAACAAGGACAACGCGGATACCAAACAAGCGCTGCTAGATTTGTATCAACTCGTCGGCGATGGCAACGCTCGCAAATTATTGAACGCCTTCGTCAGCAAGCGCGCTGAATGGTGGGCCAGCAGCATGGCCCCACGCGATCTCGACGTGCCGCTAAATTGGCTTAAAGAATTGTGTGGCGACGACGCCGAAATCGATGCGCGTTTATCGTTGTGGGATGACGCCAAACTGACCGCCAAAATAACGAGCATCGCGTGGTTGCTTGGGCAAGGCACAGCCACTAATCAAAAACGTGCAACGGCAATTGAAACAGCGCTATCCGAAGGTGCAGGATTAGTAAACTTTGATGCGCTATGTCATCAATTTTTTGACGACAACGGAAATCCGCGTGGCAATTCCAAAACTAATAATCTCAAAAAAGCGCTGGAAAATAACTTCGGTGTAGACGGCATCAGCGCTTTCGACGAAGAATTTTCTAACGTCGGCGAAGCCCTTAAATTATTGCGCCGCCGCAGCGGCGAACGCGACGTGCTGGCGCTGAATCGTGCATTGTTCGTGGTCGGTGATGCGCTGGTCGACATTTATCAGGCGATGAAGGCAGAACAGCGGGTCTTCGATTTTGCTGATCTGGAGTGGCAAGCTTATCGCCTGTTAACCAATCCCGATAGTGCCGCGTACATCCAAAGTCGGCTCGACAGCCGTTACAAGCACATCTTGCTGGATGAATTTCAGGATACCAATCCACTGCAATGGAGCATCGTCCGCGCCTGGTTGAATGCTTATGGCGAGGACGCCGGTCAACCCAGCGTGTTCATCGTTGGCGATCCCAAGCAATCGATTTATCGCTTCAGACGCGCTGAACCAAGAGTGTTTGTCGCTGCACGGGATCTGTTGCAAGCGCAGGGCGCAACGGTGTTGCAAGCGAATCAGACCAGACGCAATGCTACGGCGATTATTAAAGTGTTAAACACCAGTTTTTATGCAAATCCGCTATTTTCTGCCCAAACGACGTTAGGAGAAGAGGGCGGTGCGGTGTGGCGCTTGCCGTTGATTCAACAGGTTAGCGCTGAATCAGTTGAGCAAGCTCCGACAGCACCAGGTTTACGCAATCCGTTAATCACACCGCGGGAAGAGTCGGAGGATGCGCGGCGTCGCGACGAGGGGACGAGCGTGGCGCACGCTTTAATCGCAGTGCGTCAGCATGTGCATATAAAAACTGGGAGCGGAAGCCGTAATGTGCGTTGGTCGGATGTCATGTTGTTGGTAAAAAAGCGAACACATTTGGGTGCTTATGAGAACGCGCTCCGGCATGCTGGCATTCCTTTTGTATCAGATCGGCGCGGTGGTTTGCTGGAATCGTTAGAAATTTCTGATCTGATTGCTTTGCTCACGTTTTTAATTACCCCCGATGATGGACGCGCTCTGGCGCATGTCCTGAAATCGCCGATTTTCGCTGCGACCGATGACGATTTAATCGTCTTGGCGCAACGTGGTGAAAAGAATTGGTGGCCACGGCTTTTGGCGGCGGTGGCGGAGCGGACGCAGGCCGCCGAACTTGCAGAGGTAGCTTCTGACGGGTTGCAGCGCGCAGCCGTTTTATTGGCGCACTGGCTGGACGTTGCACCACGTTTATCGGTCCATGATTTGCTCGATGTCATTTTGCATCAAGGGCAATTGATCGAACGCTATGCGCAGGATGCGACCGCACTGACGCGGAATCAGTCGATTGGCAATATTGAGGCTTTTGTGGCACTGGCGCTGAATATGGATGCCGGACGTTACCCCAGTTTGCCAAAATTTATCGACGCTTTGCGTGTGCTGCAAAATACTGCTGAAAGTGACGCACCGGATGAGGCCAGTATTGACGCCTCAATGGACGCAGTACGGATATTGACCGTGCATAGCGCCAAGGGATTGGAGGCGCCGATTGTCGTGTTACTGGACGCCAACCACAGCGATCCGGCCCGTGATGACATTGGCATTCTATGTGACTGGCCTCAGGACGAAGACGCACCGGTGCATTTTTCTGCATTTGGCCGCGCCGCTGACAGGGGCGCGGCACGCGACAAATTATTTGCCGCCGAGGACGGATTTAAGACCCAAGAGGATTGGAACTTGCTCTACGTGGCGACCACCCGCGCCAAGCAACTGCTGATCATTAGTGGCGTTGCAGGCGCCAGAAATAGCACAGCCGGCGGTGTCACGGAAGGAAGTTGGTATGCGCGTCTGGAATGGGTGCCGGAAACCGAATTGGATGCGTTAGCATCGTCGGGCATGCAGGTGGATGATGTAACTCAGAATAGGGATGCCGAGCTTAAATTTGTTCTTCCGATATTTGATCCAACGGCGTTGCCGTTGAAGCGGGCACTTACTGCTACTCAAAATAACCTGCCGATGGATGACGACGCATTGCTATTAGCGTTGACATCGCCGTTTGTTGAAGATGAAATAGCTGCAAATAATGACGCTATCGACGAAGGTATTGCGCTCCATGCATTATTGGAGCGATTGACGCAGCATGGGCACTGGCCGATTAATGTACCTGATGTCGCGACGATTGCGCGCTGGTTGCCGTGTACACCAGCCTTGGCTTTGATCGTGCAACAACAGGCCAGGACGATTTTGGCGCAACCGTCACTTACGCATTTCTTCAATCCGGGTTTGCATATCGCAGCGCGTAATGAAATGGAAGTGATGACGGATGTTTTATTGCGCTTTGATCGGGTGGTAATGTTCGAGGATGAAGTATGGATACTCGATTACAAACGCCAGCTACTGGATAGTGAGCGTGCGGGATATCAGGCGCAGTTGATCGGTTATCGCGCCGCTGCCGCCCAGATATTTGTTGGCAAGACGCTTAGGACGGCAGTCATCACGACCGACGGCCAATTGTGGGAAGTGGCCTAATCAGCATCTCCATTAAGGGTGAGACTTTTAATGCTGGGCGGACTGATGGTGTAGTTTGGCAAACAAGGCTGGCAAAGCGACAAGTCAAGAAGGCGAAGATGCATCTTTTTCCTCTTGCCAAATTGGTTTGCCAATCGGCCTTAGTCCAAAAGAGCCGGTTAGTGGCGACCTGGCGCAGCGTACTTACGTTCGAGCCTTGAAACCAGAGCGGCTAAACACATCGTCATGGTGAAGTAGACTACAGAAATTGTTATGTAGGGCTCCCAATAGCGAGAGTAAGCACCCGCTACCGTTCGTGCTGCGTAGGCTAATTCAGCTAATCCAATCGCGGATACAAGTGATGAATCCTTCAGTAATGTAATGGCCTCGTTACCTAGTGGCGGCAGCATGCGACGAAATGCTTGTGGCAACACCACGTAGCGCATCGTGGTGCGATAACCCATGCCTAAGCTTGATGCGGCATAGGTTTGTCCGCGGTCAATTGACTGAATCCCTGCGCGAAAAATTTCAGAAATGTAAGCGCCCGCATTCAGTGAAAGCGCCACCACACCTGAGATGAACGCGCCATAGTTTTGTTTGATGGTGCGTGCCAGTTCACCGGAAATGAGCAGGCCGTTGTCCTGATGGATCAAGACCGGCATGACAGCAAAGTGAATGAGCAGAATCTGGACAAACAGCGGCGTGCCACGAAAAAATGCAACGTAAAAACTTGCTAATGCTTTGACCAGACGGAACGGCCATTTCCAAGGACCATGCTTGACTTCAGCGACGCGCAACATACCTAAAAAAAGACCGAGTAAGGTGCCGATAATAATGCTGATGACCGCAACCTGCACAGTCATGAAAAAACCTTGTACGAACAGTGGCGCGTAGCCCTGGATGATGCTCCAGCGAAAATCCATATTTTTGTGAAGAGAAAACAATGCGGCGGGATGAATAAAAAATGCGTAACCAAAAAACTTGTCGAGTGTGAAATAGCGTCTGTATTCGTGTATCGAAACATTTGTATGACATCGGCTTACATTCACCGACAGCGACTTATGACCTGGATATTGGTGGTAAGTCGCTGTAAGCCAATATCATTCGACTTCCGATGCAATTGTCGCTTTTTAACTCAACGGTTTTTACTGGTCACGCATTTCGGCGCGTAAAAATTAGGCAAAAATTATACCGTACTCGCAGGCAAACACCCACATTCATCGTAGGGTTGGTTGTCAGTAATGCAATGTTGCTTAATGATTCCTAGGTCTTTCCCGAAAAATACTTTGCGTAAATTTTGTCGGCAGTACCATCTGCCTTGATATCTGCAAGTCCCTTATTCAGTTTTTCCAGTAAAGCCGTATTACCTTTTTTGACGGCGATTCCGTAAAACTCTTTTGGGAAGGTAGGATCAGAAATAATCTTAAAACTATTGGCACTATTATTTTTTACGTAATTAACCACGACGCCATTATCGCCGACTACGGCGTCAACGCCGCCACCGTTAAGCTCCTGAAATGCTAAGGGCATAGATTCGAAGCGTTTGACATTGGGGTTATTTTTACCCACCAGTTGCTGGGCTGCTTCGTCACCCGTCGTCGCACTTTGTACGCCGATTTTGAGCGTTTTTAAGTCGGAAAATTTTGTAACTTTAGAATTTAACGGCACGGCAATCAATTGATTGGCTTCAAAGTATGGATCGGTGAAATCAACTGTTTGCTTGCGCAGATCCGTAATGGTGATGCTGGATATCAAGATATCGCGATCTCCTTGCGCTAACGCATTGAAGATGCCATCAAACGGCGTATTCTCCACTTTGATTTTAATACCTGCCCGCTCGGCGACAGCTTTGATGATATCCATTTCAAAGCCGACCGCTTCTTTTTGTTCGTTCATTGATGAGAAGGGCGCATAAGCGGCATCGGTTCCCACTACATATTCAACGTTAGTATTGACCGGATTTGTTGCTCCGGAAGCTGCTTCTGCCGATTTTGGATCAGTTTTTCCGCACGCCACTAAGGCGGCGCACGCGCAGGTCAAGGCTAACAGAGACAGAAAGCTTTTCTTCATGTGAGATTCCTTAAGTCCTTAGAATTACACTTCACTCTCGACGAGGCCACATTCGTCGCCATCGCTATCGCCAATAGCTATCAGTTATTGGCTATTCGTCATTATTTCGCGTCATCAGCAAAGTATTTCTTGAAGATTTTGTCATAAGTGCCATCGGCTTTGACGGCAGCAAGGCCTTGATTTACTTTAGCAAGTAAAGCGGCATTGCCCTTTTTGACTGCAATACCGTAATACTCTTTAGGAAAATCTGGATCGGAGATAAAGTGAAAGCCTAATGCTGCATTATTTTTAACGTAATTTTTTACCGGGCCGGTATCCAGGACCACCGCATCAACACCGCCGCCTTCCAATTCTTTCAAGGCTAACGTCGCCGATTCAAGACGCTTGATTTTCGGATTACTCTTACCCAATAGCTTTTGGACCACTTCATCACCGGTGGTGGCACTTTGTACGCCGACGGTGAGTTTTTCTAAATCCCTGAATTTTGTCACTTTAGAGTCTTTGGGGACGACGATCAACTGGGTTGATTCGTAATAGGGTTCAGAAAAATCGACGGTTTGCTTGCGCTCATCGGTGATCGTGATCGCAGATGCCAGTAAATCGCGGTCGCCTTGTGCGAGAAAATTGAAAATGCCTTCAAATGGCGTATTGACGAACTTGACCTGGAAGCCCGCTTTGTCTGCAATCGCATTCATCAGATCGACGTCGAAGCCAACGATTTCTTTTTGTTCGTTTTGATATTCAAACGGCGCAAAGGTTGCCTCTGCACCGACTACGTAGACCGACGGGGCGGATACCGCCACTTGTGCTTCTTTATTTTCTTTTTTGCCGCATGCTGCCAACAGGACAACACTTGATGCTACGCATAGCAACGCTTTAGACAACTTTTTCATCAATATTCTCCGTGATTCCACCAATTGCGAATAGTCGGCCATTTTAAGGTGAGGATGGTAACAGCGACCGATTGACCTGGATTTTTTTAGTACTTTTACTTAATTATCGCCATAAAAAGGTGTGATATCTGGCTTATATAGATGCCTTTTAACATAAGCTCAGGTACGAATACCGAGTACAACGTCTGCGTGTTAGCTTATTTTGAGTACAGATGAGACCTTCTTGCGAGCATAAATCCGATCATCATCATCATCATCACCATCGTTAGTGTGTCCGTCATCGCGCGTTCAGCGTAAATACGCAAATGCGTCCGGCAGCGACAAAATGTCACCAGTTGCGCTTCCATCATAGCCAGCTAACTGGTTGACCACTTCGCGGAAGGTATCGGTTTGTATTGTGGTAATGATTTGTTGGATCAGAGGATCTTGCATTGCCGCGATTGGCAGCGCAAAGAAATAACGCTCTCGGACTAACGGGATGAATTCAAGGCCGAAGCGGGCTGCGGCAGTTTGCACGCCGAATCCAACATCGGCCATACCGCTGGCAATAAAAGCCGCCACCGCAGAGTGTGTAAATTCGGTGCTCTCAAATCCGTTTATGGCCTGTTGCGCGACTCCGGCTTTGGCCAGTAGCATTTCCAGGAGCAGGCGGGTGCCGGACCCAGTCTGCCGATTTACGAAAAGGACGCCGTTGTTAGCCAGATCAGTCAACGTATGAATGTTTTTTGGATTACCGGGTGCGACCACCAATCCTTGATCTCTCACTGCCAGATGGATCAGGCAGTGGGTTTTTTTGTTCAGCCAGCGCGCGTAAAGGGAGATAATCGCATCTTCAAATTCGCCAAATGGAACATGAAAACCTGCCAGATCACATTCGCCGCGAGATAGAGCAGACACAGCGTCGGTGCTGCTACGATAGCGCAGATCGATTGGTAATTGAATAGCATTTAGCTGACTCAGCAATGCCGCAACCGCAAATCCATGGCTTGCATTTAGCCGAATCGTTTTGCTCGAGCCAGCGACGGCTTTGCTCAACTCGCCCTCCAATTCGGAGGCTAAACTATCTAACGTGGGCGACAAGCGAGCGGCGATACGGCGGTCGGCCCAAATTAATTTTTCTGCAAGCGGTGTGAGAACGCTGCCGCGACCGCGCTCGGTCAATACCAGTGGATGACCGAAAAGTTCTTCTGCGGCGCGCAAGAGTCCCCAAACATGACGGTACGATTGCTTCGTGGCTTTGGCCGCATTGGAAATTGAGCCAGTTTCCCGGATTGATGTCAGCAAAATCAACAGCCCGGTCGTGTCCAGAACGGCATCAGAAGTTTGTCCAATTTCCCAATGTGGTTTGATTGTAACTTTATACATACGATTTTCCATGACGGCAGTCTCAAAACAAGCGCCCAGGCGGTTTGGGTGTTAAAAAATGGGTTTTTAAACAGTATCTTTTGTAAGGCGGCGATGACGGCGAGTAACGCTCAGAATACGATATTTGTATCAACTTCTGGAAAAATATATGCAATATTTTACATATTGAAGAATGCCCCCCTTAATGGTATTTTAAGAGAAGCTATAGATATAATAGTTAAATAAAATCTAGCTGCTATAAAAATATATGTAATTAAATACATATAATTGGGGCTCTTAAAAGAAATAAGCGGGGGAGATATGGGTTTTTTATCAAAAGAACGGACTATTGCCGGTGCTGGATTCAATCGATGGCTAGTGCCGCCTGCGGCCTTGGCGATTCACCTTTGTATCGGAATGGCCTACGGTTTTTCGGTATTCTGGTTGCCTTTATCCAAGGCGATTGGGATTAAAGAGTCTTTGGCGTGTGGCAGTGATATAGGATTTTTTGCTGAGATATTCGCAAGCAATTGCGACTGGAAAATTTCAATGCTGGGCTGGATATTCACTATGTTCTTCGTGATATTGGGCACTTCTGCAGCAATTTGGGGAAGCTGGCTGGAGCACGTTGGACCGCGTAAGGCAGGTTTCGTGGCCGCATTATGTTGGTGCGGCGGATTGCTGATCTCGGCCCTCGGGGTTTATCTTCATCAAATTTGGCTTATGTGGCTCGGTTCGGGTGTGATCGGTGGTATCGGTCTGGGATTAGGTTACATCTCGCCGGTGTCGACATTGATTAAATGGTTTCCGGATCGGCGCGGTATGGCGACCGGAATGGCGATTATGGGTTTTGGCGGTGGTGCGTTGATCGGCAGTCCCTTGGCATTCAAGCTGATGCAATATTTTGCCAGCGATACAGGCGTTGGCGTATGGCAAACTTTTGTGGTTTTGGCGTTAGGTTATTTTGTCTTCATGATGGCCGGTGCGTTTGGTTATCGGATTCCGCCATCGGGCTGGAAACCGGCTGGCTGGTTGCCGCCGCCGCCATCTAAAAACACGATGATTACGCAGAAACATGTGCATGTCAGCAAAATTTGGGGCATTCCGCAATTCTGGCTGGTGTGGTTGGTGCTATGCCTGAATGTGTCGGCAGGTATTGGCGTGATTGGGATGGCTTCGCCGATGTTGCAAGAAGTATTTGGTGGTCGCTTGCTTGGCGTTGCCACAAAATTTTCAGCATTGTCCTTAGAGCAGAAGAGCGCGATTGCCGCTATTGCAGCAGGATTCACTGGTCTTATCAGTTTGTTTAATATTGGTGGTCGTTTCGTCTGGGCTTCATGTTCCGATTTTCTAGGGCGCAAGAAAACTTACATGATCTTTTTTATACTTGGTTTCATTCTCTTTGTATCGCTGCCATGGTCTGGCGCGGCCGGTAGCATGGCGTTATTCGTCACAGCGGTATGTTTGATCGTGTCGATGTACGGCGGTGGTTTTGCGACTGCACCAGCGTATTTAGCCGATTTGTTCGGTACGCAAATGGTGGGTGCGATTCATGGCCGTTTGCTGACAGCTTGGGCAACAGCAGGGATTTTGGGGCCAGTAGTCGTAAATTATATGCGTGAGTACCAATTGTCATTAGGCATTCCACGGGAGGCAGTCTACAACACGACCATGTATATCCTCGCGGGAATGCTGCTGGTGGGTTTGGTGTGCAATTTAATGATTCGTCCAGTGGCAGAAAAATATTTCATGACCGCGGAAGAGCTGGAGCATGAAAAGCATCTCGCGCACGAAAAAATAGTCGCGACGACTGGTGTCCGTGCACCGGTTGTGGTGGATATGTCGCTCGTCGGTAGCGGTGGTAACCCAGCGCTCTTGATGCTGGCGTGGGCTGCAGTCGGTATTCCGCTAATCTGGGGTATTTTCACGACATTGCAAAAAGCAGCGGTGCTGTTTAAATAATTGCAGCTTGTGGTTGTAGGGATGTAATAGAGTGTAATTTTCATTGCTGCTGACCCTTGTGGGTTATCAGCTGGCGTTTAAAAAAGTATGAATTAATTCAACGCGAGGGCGTTAGATCATTGCCGCCCGGCGCGCCATTCGACGTATTGGTAGGAGGTTTGCTGTGAGCACGCAAAGTATTACAGAAAAGACGTTTCCGTTGCATCTGATGAACCCGAAGACCGGCGCTAAAATAGATCTTAAATCTGCCATCTCGGCAGAAATCAAAGCGCAAGTCTCGGTCATTATTGGCGAATTAAAAGACAAGCCTGGCGCGATGCTACCAATTTTGCACGCCATACAAGATGCCGTCGGCTACGTTCCTTCAGATGTCGTACCGATGATTGCCGATCAGCTCAATCTGTCCCGTGCGGAAGTGCACGGCGTGATCAGTTATTACCATCATTTTCGGCAACACCCAGCTGGCAAACACGTCGTGCAAATCTGTCGTGCTGAAGCCTGTCAGGCGCGTGGTTCCGAGCTACTTGAAGCGCACGCAAAATCAGCATTAGGCTGTGATTATCACGGTACGACTAGTGACAAACAATTTACGTTGGAGCCGGTATATTGCCTGGGCCAATGTGCATCAGGGCCGAATATCATGATCGGAGATGACTTGTATGCGCGCGTGACGACCGACAAGTTCAATCGATTAGTGCAAGCTAAAAGGAGTGCTTTATGATCACAGCGATTACAGTTTACGTCCCGCGTGACTCAACCGCGATTGCGCTTGGTGCCAATCAAATTGCAGACGCCATCGTCGCCAAGGCAGCGCAGCGCGGGATTGCTATTAAATTGATTCGCAATGGTTCACGCGGCATGTTCTGGCTAGAACCGCTGGTAGAAGTGGCCACCGCTGCGGGTCGCATTGGTTATGGTCCTGTCGAACTGGAAGATGTGGAGGCTTTGTTTGACGCCGATTTCTTAAACGGCGGTAGTCATAAACTAGCACTCGGCCTGGTTGATCAGATTCCATATTTGAAAAAGCAGGAACGGCTCACGTTTGCCCGTGTCGGCATCACCGATCCGGTCTCGCTAGATGATTACCTGGCGCATGAAGGATATGTCGGTTTACGTAAAGCGCTGGCGATGTCGCCCGAAGCAGTGGTGCAAGAGGTTTTCGATTCTGGTTTGCGTGGACGGGGCGGCGCCGCTTTTCCTACCGGTATTAAATGGAAGACAGTCGCCAACGCGCAGGCTGGACAAAAGTATATTGTCTGCAACGCTGATGAGGGTGATTCGGGCACGTTTTCGGACCGCATGGTGATGGAAGACGATCCGTTTGTGCTGATTGAAGGCATGACGATTGCCGCGCTGGCCGTCGGTGCGACGCAGGGATACATCTACGTGCGCTCGGAATATCCGCATGCTATTGCCGCTTTAAATGAGGCGATTGCGGTTGCCGGTGCACGCCACTATCTCGGCAAAAATATATGCGATTCTGGCAAAACTTTTTATCTGGAAGTCCGCAAGGGTGCTGGGTCGTACGTTTGTGGTGAAGAAACCGCTTTGCTGGAAAGTCTGGAAGGCAAACGCGGCATCGTGCGCGCTAAGCCACCGCTGCCAGCACTGGAAGGTTTGTTCGGCAAACCGACCGTGATCAATAACGTGATTTCGTTGGCATCGGTACCGATTATTCTGGCCCGCGGTGGTGCATTTTATAAGAACTACGGCATTGGTCGATCATATGGAACGTTGCCGATGCAATTGGCCGGAAATATCAAGTTCGGTGGATTGGTGGAGAAGGCGTTCGGCGTCACCTTGCGTGAATTATTGTTTGACTTCGGTGGCGGCACCGCCAGCGGACGCGCCATTCGCGCAGTGCAAGTCGGTGGCCCGTTGGGGCCTTATTTGCCGGAATCGTTATTCGATACCAAGATCGATTATGAAAGCTTTAGCGCGGTTGGCGGTACAGTCGGGCATGGCGGAATCGTGGTGTTTGATGACACTGTCGACATGGCAAAACAGGCCCGCTATGCGATGGAATTTTGTGCAGTTGAATCGTGCGGAAAATGTACGCCATGTCGTATTGGGTCGACCCGTGGCGTGGAAGTGATCGACAAGATTGTAGCTGGATCAACCGGTGGTTTTGATCAGCCGCAGCAGGTACATCTGCTGCGTGATTTATGCGACACCATGATCAATGGTTCATTGTGCGCAATGGGAAATATGACGCCGTTACCAGTGTTGTCGGCGCTGAATAATTTTCCGGAAGATTTTGGTATCGCCGCAGAGCAAGAGGTTGCTGAACACTAAGTGCGCAATTTGCTGAAATGCAAACATGCGCAGCAGGATGGGCTTCGGCAAATAGTTGCCCGGTTCCTGCTTAGCAGTTTGTTATTTGGGACTGTCGGCAATCCAGGTCGGCACCGTATCAATTGTCAATTTTAACTACAGTGGCCTTATGTCACGTCACCTTCCCGGGTGTAAAAGGGATCAGTAAAAGGAATCAGCCATGAACCAGATGAATGAACTTGATTACGGCACGCCAGAAAAATTGTCTGCGCAATTAGTGACGCTTGAGATCGACGGCGTCACCGTCGAAGTCGCTGCCGGTACTTCAGTAATGCGAGCGGCGGTAGAAGCGGGTGTGAATGTACCAAAGCTTTGCGCGACCGATAGTTTGGAGCCGTTCGGTTCCTGTCGTTTGTGTCTGGTAGAAATCGACGGCAAGAGAGGTTACCCGGCGTCGTGTACGACACCTTGCGAACCGGGTATGAAAGTCAGGACACAAACGCCTAAGTTGGCCGATATTCGCCGTGGCGTGATGGAATTGTATATCTCCGATCATCCGCTGGATTGCCTGACTTGCCCAACCAATGGCAATTGTGAGTTGCAGGACATGGCTGGTGTGGTGGGTTTGCGGGACGTGCGTTATGGCTATGAAGGCGCGAATCATCTAAAACTCAAAAAGGATGAATCGAACCCGTACTTTACCTATGATCCGTCCAAGTGTATCGTCTGTAACCGTTGTGTACGTGCTTGCGAAGAAACGCAGGGTACCTTTGCATTGACCATCGACGGACGCGGTTTTGAGTCACGTGTGTCGGCTGGACAGCTGGACAGTTTTATGGAGTCCGAATGCGTTTCTTGCGGGGCTTGCGTGCAAGCCTGTCCGACTGCAACGTTGACCGAAAAAACCGTCATCATGATGGGGCAAGCGGAGCATAGCGCAATCACTACTTGCGCATATTGCGGCGTTGGCTGTTCGTTTAAAGCCGAGATGAAAGGCAATGAAGTAGTGCGCATGGTGCCGCATAAAGACGGCAAGGCCAATCATGGTCATTCCTGTATTAAAGGACGTTTTGCATGGGGTTATGCAACCCATAAAGATCGTATGACCAAGCCGATGATTCGTAGCAAGATTACCGATCCATGGCGCGAAGTGTCATGGGAAGAAGCGCTTGGCTACGCGGCTAGCGAATTCCGTCGGATTCAAGCCAAGCATGGCAAGGACTCTGTCGGTGGCATCACCTCATCACGTTGCACTAATGAGGAAACCTATCTCGTTCAAAAGCTGGTACGCGCCGCTTTTGGTAACAACAATGTCGATACATGCGCCCGCGTTTGCCATTCGCCGACAGGTTATGGCTTGAAGCAAACATTAGGTGAATCGGCAGGTACACAAACTTTTGATTCGGTCATGAAGTCAGATGTCATCATGATCATTGGTGCAAATCCGGCCGCAGCGCATCCGGTATTTGCTTCACAAATGAAGCGTCGTTTGCGTCAGGGTGCCAAGTTGATCGTGGTCGATCCACGTACGACAGAAATGGTTAAATCGCCGCACATTGAGGCTAACTATCATTTGAAATTACGCCCGGGTACTAACGTGGCGCTGATTACTGCGTTGGCGCACGTCATCGTATCTGAGGGCTTGGAAGATGCTGCTTTTGTCGCGGAGCGTTGCGATACCGCGTCGTATGCCGATTGGCGCGAGTTCGTCTTGCGTCCAGAGAATTCACCGGAAGCAATGGCTGAAGTAACGGGTGTTTCTGCCGAAGAATTACGCGGCGCGGCACGTTTGTTTGCGACCGGTGGCAACGGTGCGATCTATTACGGTCTGGGTGTCACGGAGCATGCGCAAGGTTCGACGATGGTGATCGGTATTGCCAACCTGGCGATGGCGACCGGCAACGTTGGTCGTGACGGTGTTGGTGTCAATCCATTGCGTGGTCAAAACAATGTGCAAGGTTCTTGCGACATGGGTTCGTTTCCGCATGAGTTGCCTGGCTATCGGCATGTGTCCGACACCACAGTGCGCACCGAATTTGAGCAAGCTTGGGGCGTACCGTTGAGCCCGGAACCAGGCCTGCGGATTCCGAATATGTTCGATGCAGCGTTGGACGGTAGCTTTTTGGGTTTGTATTGCGAAGGCGAAGACATCGTTCAATCTGATCCCGATACACAGCATGTGATTGCGGCGATGATGGCGATGGAATGTATCGTTGTGCAGGATCTGTTTTTGAACGAAACCGCCAAATACGCCCACGTATTTTTGCCGGGCTCATCCTTCCTCGAAAAAGACGGTACTTTCACTAATGCCGAGCGCCGTATCTCACGCGTGCGTAAAGTCATGCCAGCTAAGGCCGGTATGTCGGATTGGGAAGTCACGGTTGCATTGGCAAATGCATTGGGTTATCCGATGCATTACAACCATCCATCCGAGATTATGGATGAGATCGCCGCACTAACCCCGACTTTTAAGGGCGTCAGTTATGCCAAGCTTGATGAAGTCGGTAGTTTGCAGTGGCCGTGTAATGACGCTGCGCCAGAAGGCACGCCGATCATGCATATTGGGGAGTTTGTGCGAGGCAAGGGCAAATTTATCAATACCCAGTATTTCGCGACCGACGAGAAAGTAACGATGAAATTTCCGCTAATTTTAACCACCGGCCGAATTTTGTCGCAATATAATGTTGGCGCGCAGACGCGTCGTACCGAGAACGTGGAGTGGCACAGCGAAGACCGCTTGGAAATTCATCCGCACGATGCTGAAGATCGCGGCATTAAGGAAGATGACTGGGTCGGTATTGAGTCCCGCGCTGGCCAGACCGTGTTACGTGCAACGGTGACGGATAACGTGCAACCTGGTGTGGTCTATACCACGTTCCATTATCCGGAATCTGGCGCTAATGTGATTACGACTGATAATTCCGACTGGGCGACTAACTGTCCTGAGTATAAAGTGACTGCGGTGCAGGTTATGCCGGTATCGCAACCGTCAGAGTGGCAGAAGAACTTTAGTCAGGTATCAGAACTACAAATGCGCTTGTTGCAAGGGGCTTCTGCTGAACCAGCAGTCTCTAAATAAAGGCACGAGGCGATTTAAATAGGAAGTGTGATGTAAATGCGTAGTCCAGTATCAGGTACCGACGTAACAACCGTCTCAAGCTCGGAAGACTATCCGACCAGCGCGCATGTTGACATTGAAAAATGGCGCGAAGGTCGGGTGACGTCGGTACGTGATGTGGTAGCGGAAGAGGTTCCGATTGCGTTGGAATACAACGGTATTTCGCATGTGGTGATGATGGCGTCGCCAGCCGATCTGGAAGATTTTGCGTTAGGCTTTTCCTTAACGGAAGGGATTCTTGCTGATCCCGGCGAGTTGTTCGGCTGTGAAATAGTGGGCGCTGCCGATGGTATGCAGGTGCAGATGGAAATAGCCTCGCAACGATTCATGGCTCTAAAAGAGAAGCGCCGTAATTTGACCGGTCGTACCGGCTGTGGTTTGTGTGGTGCAGAAACCCTTGCGCAAGCAATCCGCAAGCCGCCGCCGGTAGCATCCGACGCGCAGTTTACGGCTGTGGCCTTACACAAAGCCATTGAGCAGATGCAACAGCAACAACAGTTGCAACAAGCGACCGGCGCAACGCACGCAGCGGCATGGGTGCGAAAAAATGGCGATGTTGTGTTGGTGCGCGAGGACGTCGGACGACACAATGCGTTAGATAAACTGATCGGTGCATTAGCGGCAGATAAAGAAGATTTTTCTAGTGGCGCGGTTCTCATTACCAGCCGGGCAAGTTATGAAATGGTGCAAAAGGCCGCCACGATGGGAATTGGCTTGGTTGCGGCAATCTCCGCACCGACTGCCTTGGCGATCAGGTTGGCGCAGGAGGCTAATGTCACCTTGTTAGGTTTTATGCGCCAAAGCTCTCATGCCGTGTACGCAAACGGGCATCGTTTGTTGATCGAATAAAGACCGCGTTGTGGGGTGATGTAAAAAAAAATCGATGGTAATGTAATGCGCAGTGCTAGTTAATTAATCCGAATTAGGACCGGTTGATATATAAAATTTATAGATGAAGTCAGTGCAAACTAAATCACATTCACTATAAAGGCTGTTGCTGTTGCTGTTGATCTACACCGTCATTGGCGCTGCCAAGTGTTTAGTCATCAGGCGGGAATTGTTGGAAGACGTGTTTGAGCGTAGCGAGTTGGTCTTTCAACCCGACTGATGGCTAAAACGCTTGGGACCCGACCAACGGGAGGGCAGCGCCTCTGCGGTCGCCTTTTCTTTGGTTACTTTCTTTTGGCTGAGCAAAAGAAAGTAACTGGCTGTCGGGCCGCCCCCGACCAGTATCCACGGAGCGATAACTTTTCCAGTTATCGATGAATCGAATCATCGCAATAACACCCAATAAGCAACTTTTAAAACAACACTCAAATATCAACACGCCCCAAGTGATTCAGATTAAGTGTTTAACGCATCTGGTCAGCAGGATGCTACAGACCAGATAACAGCGAAATGAAAGAAAATAATGAACGTACACCATCTCATCAAAATGGCAAATCAGATTGGTTCTTTTTTTGAAACCATGCCAAACCGTCCTCAGGCAATGACTGATTTCGCCATGCACATCAAGCGCTCGTGGGAGCCGCGCATGCGTTCTGCCTTGCTGAAATATGCGGACGAGCAAGAAGAAAATGAATTGACCGATATGGTGCGCCAAAGCATACGGGAACACGCCGATGCGATGCGATAGATTATCTTGCAAAATGATTATCAAAACGCCATAAGCGAGTCAGCGGACGCGTCACTTACATGGACCATCACCTTAGAATATCAAAGTGCTGGTCTTTTGCTATTTGTCAGTTGAAATACGATTGAATACGTGTAGATAACGCCGTTGCGGTCATCGCAGGATTGTGCGTGCCTTCAGCCGGTTGGAGTGCTAGTCTATGCCCTCCGCCTATATTGTATGCATTCAATGGAATTACAATTCATCAGCCCGCGCAAGAATGCTCTTCTATATCTGATCAAGATACTGACCGGCTCGTTGATCTCCTGGTATGGATTGCGTGCAGCGGGTATCGCAGAGCCGTATTGGGCAATGATTTCTCTGATTGTTGTGACTGAGCCGGATATAACGCTGGCCAAAACCAATTTCAAGGCGCGCGTGATCAATACCATCAATGGCGCGGTTGTCGCGTGCCTGACGTTGGTGATACTAGGTCCGAGTTTTTTTTCCATGCTGATAGCATTGGCGATATCCGTATTAGTAGCAATGTTTTTACATAACTATCCAGCCAATTGACGCTTGGGTCCCGCAACCGTAGTCATTTTAATGTCTGCTGCTGTCGAGGGGACCGGCTTGAATGAGGAGTTGCATCTTGCCTTATTACGGGTGGGCGAGGTGTTAGCCGGCAGCAGTGTGGCTTTATTGCAAACTCTAGCATATGGCTTTGTCATTAAGCATGTGTCAAATGAAGATAAGGAGTTGCTGTAGAGCAGATTGATCGCGCATTCAGGGCGACTTCAGATAGACTGCTAGGCTGCGGCAAATTCCTTGATCGAATCTATTGACGTAGATTGATCGGCAACACTATAGTGACGACATGATTTCAGAATTCCACCAACTATCCGAAAAAGTCCGGCTACTAGCCGAATTAACGCAGACATTGCGACACGAAAATGCGGACCTCCGCAAAAACGCCGCCACTTTAGTCAGCGAAAACGCTGACCTTGTAAAGCGTATTAATGAGGCGCATCGGCGGGTTGCCGCATTGCTCGACAAAATTCCGGCGCTGCCACAAGATGAACCGCTGGTTCAGCCTCACGTTCAGGAGAACGCATGACACAGTTAAGCGTCCAAATCATGGGCCAACCTTACACGTTATCCTGCAAAGAAGGCGAAGAGGCGACATTGCAGCAAGCCGTTACTTATCTTGACAGCAAGATGATCGCTATTCGTGATGCAGGAAAAATTCGCGGCAATGACCGCATCGCGGTGATCGCAGCGCTTGGTCTGGCGGCAGAATTGTTATCGGCAAAAGCGCCTGATGGGCCTTTGTCGGATCTTACTATGGCGGAAGTAAAGAAAGAAATTGCTGTCATGCATACGGTGCTTGACGACGCTTTGGGATCACAGGAAGTACTGTTTTAATTTTTTACCAAAGTGTTTGACATGAAGGACGTTTGGAGTAAACTTAGAGCTCCTGCCGTGTTCGCCATTGTCATAATTCCTTGAACCATTTTTACGCAGCGGTTACGGAATATCGTTCGATGGGAGTGATCGTCGCTAGTTCGATGAACCCGAAATTGAACTAACTGTAGCCAACTTGAACCTTCTTGGTTCAGGATGCCGGCAAAGCGGCACAGCGGGAATCAATTCGAAAGCAGTTGCATGCAGATGCAGCTGCTTTTTTATTTTACTTGGCCTTATCCGGTGAACCCACTATGCAATATTGGCTCATGAAATCGGAACCGGCAGATGCTAGCATCGACGATGTGTTGGCTTTGCCGCATCAGACCATCCCTTGGTATGGCGTGAGGAATTATCAGGCGCGTAATTATATGCGCGATGTCATGAAAGTAGGTGACGGCGTACTGTTTTATCATTCCAGTTGCGCAGAGCCTGGCATCGCCGGAATTGCTGAGGTGGCGAGCATCTCGTATCCTGATGACACACAGTTCGATCCCGACAGTAAGTATTTTGACCCGAAAGCCACGCGTGAAAATCCCCGCTGGATGCTGGTAGATGTGCGCGCAATAAAGAAGACGCCGCTATTTAATCTTGCATCCTTACGGGCTGCACCATTGCTGTCTGAAATGCAAATATTGCGTCGCGGAAATCGCCTGTCGATTACGCCGGTTTCCGCTGCCGAATGGCGCTATCTGATCAAACAGATTGCCTCTTAGCGTTATTGACTATTTTTTGGCTTGGCTTTCTGCATTCCGTTGGCATCTTAAAACATCACGTTTTAATTCAGTTTCAGCATCTAATCATTTCTCTTGGGATATAAGCCGCTCCCTCGTTGTCTTGTCCCTTCTTACTTATCCTTCTATTACCACTTCAAGTTACAACAATTTTTCCGATGATTAACGATCAGAAAAAGTTGGGTGACGCCAAGCGTAAAGTTGAGAATACTAGTTGGTAATATTTTGATTTTTTTTAAATCACATTTACCGACGACTCCCGACGTGGTGCGCTTCCGTTTATGCGTCCTCTCATGCATCAAGGAACAAAAAATGTATTCTGATTTGCAAGAAGCGATAAGCATGCGCCCAGAACAAGTTGGTGAAGAAGAGTGGGAACATAGACTCAAACTTGCCGCTTTCTATCGGTTAGTCGATTGGTTCGGCTGGACTGAGCTGATCTATAACCACATCACGTTACGTGTGACAGGGCCGGAAACACATTTCCTGATTAATCCTTTTGGATTGCATTACTGTCAGGTGACCGCGTCCAATCTGGTCAAAATAGATCTCGCCGGTAACAAGGTCGAAAGTTCAAAGTACGCTATCAACGGCGCTGGTTTTGTTATCCACAGTGCGATTCATGCGGCCCGTGACGATGCCCATTGCGTGATCCACACGCATACGTTGGCTGGTTCAGCGGTAGCTGGAAAACAGGATGGTCTGCGCTACGATAATCTGGTGAGCGTGCGGCTTAAAGGACGCATCGCTTACCATGATTTCGAGGGCATCACGACTGATGAAAGCGAGCAGCCACGCCTGGTCAAGAGTTTGGGCGATAAGAATATGTTGATTTTGCGCACGCACGGACTACTTGCCATCGGCCACACTGTAGAAAAGGCTTTCATGAACTATTGGCGATTGCAGCGTGCCTGTGAGTTGCAGATGGCGATGGATGCATTGCAGGGCCCAAATCAGGCTATACCTTTGAAGGTATACGAAGAATCGCCAATGCGCGAGGCCTCAATTCGCCAGCCGCAGCCAGATGAAATGCCGATCGATATCTTTAATGCGATGCTGCATAAAGCCGGTATTCACTATCAAGCGCTGGTGTAATACCTATGACGGATTTAGCGAGTATTGCGCCAACATAAAAAGCTATTAATCAACGTATCTTAAGATATAGACCATGACCATCATAAATAGAAAAAGATCGTTGGTATTTCCGTTGTGGTTTGCAAAACATCTTGATCTGCAACTTAGCCCGCTAATTAAGCGCGCGCTGGTATGCCTGATCGTCAGTACCGGCATGGCGCAATCCGGCTGGGCGCAACCTTATCCGGCTAATCCAATACGTATTGTGGCTCCCTTCGGCGTCGGTGGCGGCGGTGATACTTCTTTACGCATCCTCGGTCAGCAGCTTACGCTTGAACTAGGCCAGCCGGTTATCATCGACAACCGACCTGGAGCCAATGGGATTATCGGCGCGCAGGAAGTGCTGCGGTCGCCAGCGGATGGCTACACATTATTCTATGGAAGTACCACCACGCTCGCCGCAAATACCAGTTTGATGAAAACGCTGCCTTATGATCCGCTCAAGGATTTTGCCCCGATTACCCGCGTTGGATTGCTGCCATTTGTATTGGTCGTGACGCCCGCACTCCCGGTCCATTCGGTACGGGAATTGATTGCCTATGCAAAGGCCCATCCGGGTAAGCTGTCCTATGCTAGCGCCAACGCAACGGGACAAGTCGCAGGAAGCACGTTTGCGCAGATGGCTGGTATCGACATGTTGAATGTGCCTTACAAAACTAACGCCGCTGGCTTGACAGATGTGATGAACGGGACCATCTCGGTCATGTTCGCCGATGTGCCATCTGCGCTGGTGCAAGTCGAGGCGGGCAGGATGCGTGCGCTTGGGGTGACAACAGCACAACGGAGCGCGATCTTGCCGCAATTGCCATCAATCGCCGAGTCAGGGTTGCCCGGTTACGAAGTGGTTGCGTGGACCGCAATGTGCGTACGCGCGGGTACCAATCCGGCTATCGTGAAGCAACTCAATGCGGCCATAATTAAAGCGCTTGATAACCCGGAATTAAGGGCCAAATTTGCAAAAATCGGGATTGATGTTGCGCTGAGTAGCCCCATAGAACTCTCGACTTTTATACGAACTGAAAAAGGTAAATGGGCGACCTTAATTCACGCGGCTGGTATTCAGCCCGAATAGGGCGGTGGGATTCCCAGATCAGTCGGTCCTTCTGTGATCAATACCCAATAACCTTCTGGAAGATTGACCGCCATTAACATGGTTGGAGCAGAAGCGCTTGCTTCATGCGGTTAAGTATGTGGCTTGAAAGACCGGTTCGCCTATCGATTGTTCAAAAAAAATCCGGAACAACCTTCGTTCCGGAGTGCATAACATTCGCGTACACAAGTTCAAGCCAAGTTCAAGCGGTAATTACGTGGCTTAACTATTGAGGTGCACTAGCGAAGCGCGGCGTTCGATACGCCAGCACCAACAACACAATTCCCAGTATCACCATCGGTATCGACAGCATCTGTCCGGCCGAAATAGTGATTCCTTCAAACGTCACGTTATAGTCTGGAATGCGGAAGTATTCGGTGAAAAAGCGTGCGCAGCCGTATAACAAGCTGAACATACCGGCAACAGCCATACGCGGACGCGGTTTGCGCGAGAAAAACCACAGGATGATGAATAGCAAAATACCATCTACCAGCATTTGGTAAATAGGCGATGGATGGCGCGGCAAATTGTCTACGTTCGGCCAGATCATGGCCCACGGTAGCGATGCGTCGGCGACGCGGCCCGGTAGTTCTGCATTGATAAAATTGCCCAGACGTCCAGCGGCATAACCCAGCGGTACCATTGGCGCAATGAAATCCATGATGTCCATGAGCTTGCGCCCTTTTTTGCGGCCCCACCAGGCCATCGCCAGCATGACCCCGATGAAGCCTCCGTGAAATGACATCCCGCCATTCCAGACAGCGATAATTTGCGAAGGATTATGGAAGTAAAAGACCGGATCGTAAAAAAATACCTGACCTAAACGGCCACCAATGACGACTCCAAGCACACCGTAAAACAGCATGTCATCGAGATCTTCTTTTTTCCATCCGGCCGCTGCGATATGCGGTTGTTTAATTCTGATTCTACCGACCCAGATAAATTGTATGAAGGCCAACAAATACATCAGGCCATACCATCGGACATGAAGTGGACCCAGTGAAAAGGCAATCGGATCGGGCATTGGATGTATCAGCATTTATTGTTTCTTTCTTAATAACTCTAAAAAGGCTTGTAATACTGGTGATGTATTGTCCTTGCGCCAGGCCAGACCGGTTTCGATTTGCGACGTTGCATCCTTCAGTTCGCGGTAATCGACTCCGGGGCGCTTTAAATTGGACACTGATTGTGGCACAAGTGCACATCCCATGCCGGCTGACACCAAACCGACGATGGTTTGCATTTGGATCGCCTCTTGCCCGATATGCGGGGTTTGCCCTGCATTACGAAAGCACGCCAGTATCGTGTCGTGAAAACCGGGCGAAATTCTGCGAGGGAAAATGATGAGTGGTAAATCGCTCAACGTACTCAAACTGATTTTTCCTTTTACCCGCAAGGCTTTATGACCGGATGGCGCGGCCAGTATCAGCGGTTCGGATAATACTGGCAAATAGTCTAGCCCCCGCTTGGCCTGATCTGGCAAAGGGGGAATCAATAAACCTGCATCAATTTGACCTTGCGCCAATTGTTCCAATTGGAGATCGCTGGTGGACTCTTGCAAATCGATCTGAACATGCGGGTACGCTTCGCGGAACTCGCGTAGCAACGGCGGCAAAATGCTGTAGTCCGCGGTCGATACAAACGCCAGCGTTAATAATCCGGATTCACCGGTTGCGGCGCGCCGCACCAGATCAGGCAAAGTACTGGCCTGTTGCAAGATGCGGCGCGCCTCCGGCAACAAGGCCAGGCCAGCCGGGGTAAGTGCCACACTGCGTTTGGTTCGCGCAAAAAGAATAGCGCCGATATCGGCTTCGAGCGCTTGTATCGCTTGCGATAACGGAGGCTGCGTCATATGTAGCCGAATAGCGGCTCGTCCAAAGTGCTTTTCTTCGGCAACAGCGAGGAAGTAACGAAGTTGCCGCATCTCTACAGACATATGATATCCAGTTTCATCTTGGTGGGATCATAGCCGCTTTGAATGCTTAAAGGCAACTTGGAATGCACGATTATGAAAAATGACAAAGGGTCGGCTTTAGATTGAGTGCAAGGAAATTAGCGTTGGCCTGGACGTTTTTTTGTTTCAAAGGTCTTTTCAATGCGCTCTTTGCGGACCTTTTCCAACTCTTCGTGGGCGCGTCGTTTATCGAGACCGAGCATACGTTCCACAAACTCAAACCAGATGAATGCAATCGCCATCAAGCCAGCTACCCACCACCAGGAGAAATTTGCGAAGGGGCCAATGGCAAAATACTTAAGAGCGACCAGTGAAACGATGACGATGATAAGCGGCATTGCAATTCCTTAGCGCGATTTGCTGGGTGGATGATGCAGGATAGGTTGATTTGTGATGGGGGTCAACGAGCATGGTATCGTTGCATCAGTTGTTGTATTTATATTAATGCAAAGTATGCGCCTGAACGTTTAGCGGGGTGATGCTGTTTATCCCGTTAACAGGACTAATTGAAGGTCTGTCAATAGGGTTAAAAATCCCTAAACATCTCGCTGATATCAGGCACTGGCATCTGACTAGGTGTACATTGTTGCCTCGCCGAAAATTAGTTTTAGCAATGCACTGCTGTTGATAAAGCTATTTGGCGGTCAGCCCGCAAATGAAAGCCCACGTTTTAAACATTTATTTGTAGAGGCTTTCAAGCGCTTAGTTCCCTTAAAGGAAATCTCACATGTTTATGTTTTTACCCTTCTTGATCGCGTTGCTTGCCGTTCTGAGCATGCTCGCCGGAAAAGAAAAAATCGGCCTTGGTTTGTGGCTAACGCTACTGATCGTCACTATCGCTTCCTTTAACCATCACGCGACAAGTTCCCTGAATCTGTCCTTTTAAAGCGAGACCTTGCGATGATCCCTGATTATTCATTACCAAAAAACGATATTCCACAATCTCTCGGTGCGAGTGAGTTACTGAATATTTTTGCACTACTTGGCATTAGTTTGTCGCTGACGATTGCCTTTTACTATCAACTAGCGTTGCATGAATTGCCTTGCCCGCTGTGCCTTCTTCAGCGTGTTGGACTGATCGCGGTCGGCATCGGATTTTTGATGAATGTCCGATTCGGGATTCGTAGCGCCCACTATGGCGTTTCTCTTATTGGCGCTCTTTTGACGTTGGCTGTTGCTACACGTCAAATGTTTTTGCACATCATTCCTGGCCGTACTAACGGTTATGGTTCAGAAGTATTTGGTGTCCATTTTTATACATTAGCGGTGCTTTCGTCTCTCGCTGCCATCTTGTTTATTGGCGCGATGTTGATGCTGAAAACGTGGGAACGTCCGCTGGAAAGCAAACAGAAAGTAAATGTTGCAGGTAAGTTCGCCATTGTCATTTTCACGTTGCTGATTGCGGCGAATTTAGTGTCCACCGTGCTGGAGTGCGGCGGCGGTGAATGCGACAGCGATCCGACTTTTTATCAGTTGCTAGGGAAGTAGAGCGATAGCATCGACTGGGCGTTGTTCATCCTTAAGTTGCCGATGATAGTCGTATAGCCTGAATTCTCAGACTAACACCGCCATCACGTCTTGCTACGGGACTTACTGGCGGTGAAGGGAGCGACAAGGTTTAAAAAACCTGTTGTAGAAACCGGATAGAGCGTATTACGCACCCGCGCCTAAAAATTGCTGCAATTCCAACGTCTGTGGATTGGCAAAAATATCTTCCGGCGCGCCAACTTCATGGACTTTTCCATGATGCATAAAGACCACACGGTCACAGACTTCGCGTGCAAAACGCATTTCATGTGTGACCATGAGCAACGTCATCCCCTCGTTTGCCAGGCCGCGTACGACGCTGAGCACTTCATTGACCAGTTCGGGGTCAAGTGCTGAAGTAATTTCGTCGCACAACAACGCTTGCGGTTGCATCGTTAGCGCACGTGCAATGGCAACGCGCTGTTGCTGACCGCCGGATAACTGATCAGGATATGCATCAAATTTCTCCGAAAGACCGACCCGTGCCAGATTTTCTTCCGCTGACTTACGTGCTGCACTTTCCGTCGTTCCCTTAACGATCATCGGCGACAACATCACGTTGCGGCCAACTGTCAGATGTGGAAACAGGTTAAATTGCTGGAAAATCATGCCGACTTTCAAGCGCAGTGCGCGCAGCTCAATTTCCGTGTTCCCCAAGTGCGATCCGGCCACACTGATACTGCCGTCATCAATGCTTTCAAGGCCATTGATACAACGCAGCAACGTGCTCTTGCCAGAACCACTTTTACCGATAATCGCGATGACTTCACCAGGATCAACATTGAGGCTGATACCCTTCAGAACCTGATTGGTACCAAAGCTTTTTTTAACGTTATCAATCGCGATGAGTGGCATTGAATTTCCTTTCTAGAGACTGACTATATTTGGACAGCGGCCAGCACAGCGCAAAATACATTAACGCGACCAATGCATACACCGTGAACGGTTGAAACGTTGCGTTGGTAATCATGGTCCCGGCTTTTGATAATTCGACGAATCCGATGATAGAGGTGACTGCAGTGCCCTTGACGATTTGAACGCTAAAGCCAACGGTTGGGGGAATACCCATGCGTAGGGCTTGCGGCAAAATAACGTGTCGCATTTGCTGCAAGTAACTCATCGCCAGACAGGATGAGGCTTCCCATTGACCACGTGGAATGGCCTCAACGCAGCCGCGCCAGATTTCTGCCAGATAAGCGCTACTCCAACAAGTCAGCGCGATGACGGCGGCGAGCCAGGCGGGTACTTCCAGACCGAATAGTGCTAAGCCGAAAAAGACCAGAAACAATTGCATCAGCAATGGCGTGCCTTGAAATAATTCGATATACAGTTTGGTCACCCGCCGTAACCAGACTTGTTTGGAGGTCCGGAGAAATAAGATGATCAGACCAAGCAATCCGCCCATGGCAAAGGCAGCTAATGATAGTAATACGGTCCAGCGTAGCGCTAATAACAGATTACGTACGATATCCCAGAGTGAAAATGAAATCATACGGCGCTCCTGATTGCGGGCCGTCCAAATAACCAATGCCCGAGTAACCGCAGTAATTGACGCAGGCCGATAGCCAATATCAAGTAGATGGCGGTAGACAGTAAATACGCCTCAAATGAACGGAAGTTGCGGCCTTGAATGAAGTTGGCTGCATAGGCGAGTTCTTCCACCGCGATTTGGGAACATACCGCCGAGCCGAGCATGACGATCACCACCTGACTGGTTAAGGCGGGCCATATTTTTTGTAAGGCGGGCGGCAATATCACGTGGCGAAATATCTGCATTTTTGTCATTGCCAGACTTTGACCTGCTTCGATTTGACCGGGCGCAATGGCTGCGATTCCTGCACGGATAATTTCGCTACTATAGGCGCCCAAATTAATGACCATTGCAAGGGAAGCGGCTTGCATTTCGCTGATGTGCAATCCGATTCCGGGCAGTCCAAAAAAAATGAAGAATAATTGAATCAGAAATGGGGTGTTGCGAATCAGCTCGACATACGCGCTGACCAAAGGTCGCAACCAAAGTGGCCCCTGGGTGCGAGACCAGGCTGCAAAAATGCCAACAGCGATGCCTAAAATTCCACCAATCGCGATCAATTCGATCGTGACCAGCACGCCCTTGATAATGACGCTGGTGTAGTCAAACGGTGCCAGAAAATCGAAGTGATAACTCATGCGCTTTTTGCCTTTAGGCGTGTTAAGTCAATCGTCGCTCATATCGGTATTGCGCTGCCTGTTCTGAGGTGTAAAAAAGTTTCAGGCAGACGATAAATTGCGGAATACCGATGTTGCGTTACATGTTGGCAGGCAAGGGCAGACCAAGCCACTTCACACTAATGGCGTTTAGTTCCCCATCTTTTTTGGTCTCAGCCAGAATTGCATTTACTTTATCGAGCAATTTCTTTTCATCTTTGTTTAGTCCGATTGAGCAAGGCGAATTTTTGATCAGAAATTTTGTTTCCGGCTTCTTTGGTGGATTCTTGGCGATGATAGCAGCTGCAACCACGTTGCCGGTTGCGATCAATTGTACTTGGCCAGACAGGAACGCACTGATGGTTCCGTTATTATCTTCATACCGCTTGATGGTCGTGCTGGCCGGTACAATCTTAGTTAGCTCCAGATCTTCAACAGCACCGCGAGTGACGCCAACGGTTTTGCCAGCAAGATCCGCAACACTGGTCACTTTTTGATCCGCACCACCAAACACGCCGTTAAAAAATGGGGCATATGGCGCACTGAAATCAATCACTTTTTCACGTTCCGGATTTTTACCGAGGCTGGAAATAATCAGGTCAACTTTCTGGGTTTGAAGGTAGGGCACGCGATTCGCGCTGGTAACCGGGATCAGTTCAATTTTGACGCCCATCTTCTTGGCGATGAGTTTAGCCACGTCGATGTCGAGACCTTGTGGTGTGAGATCGCTGGTGACCGATCCAAATGGCGGAAAGTCCTGAGGCACGGCGACTTTGAGCACGCCACTTTTAGTTATCTGATCCAGCGCATCGGCGTGGACGGTTGTACTGATGATGGTGCTGACGAAAGTAGTCGCAGTCAACAAGGCGAGTAGAATACGCGGACATTTCATTTTGAGACTCCTTTAGCGGGGATAGGAAAAATGCTGGGCGGCTGTGGATTGATAGTGTTGGTCATCGGCGCCAATGCCTGACGCAATGGCGACAGTGTGTCAGTGCGTACAGATTGATTGAGACCCGCCTCGACATTGCATAAATGGTCGCGCATCAGTTGTTCGGCGAGTACTAGATTGTTGTCTTCGAGTGCCACCACGATGCCCGCGTGTTCCTCACACGATTGGCGGGCGTGATGTGACGATTGATAAAGCATTGCTGTTAATGTCGTGCGCGTCGTGAAGTCGCGCAAAGTATCGGCAAGCAAGGAATTGCCAAACGATTCGCATAAGCAAACGTGGAAGTCACCCAGCAAATAACTCCGTGCAGCGACATCGTCACTATCTACGGCGGCCTGTTCACGCTCAACGTGCCGACGTAAAAGACGTACTGCGTCGAGGCTGATCGGCCGTGCATGGCGTAGTAATCCCAATTCGAGGACCCGACGGGCTTCGAACGCTTCACGTGCGTCTTCGGGCGTGGGTGCAATGACGTACCAACCGCGACGTGGGCTGACGGTGACGATCCCGCGTGTCACCAATCGCGTGAGCGCCTCACGAATTTGGGTCCGGCTAACATCAAATAACTCGGCAAGTTGCTGTTCTCCGAGCCGCGTACCAGGCGCGAGTTTTTGCGCCAGCATCGCATCGGTAATCCGTTGTGCGATCTGGGCGGAGGATTTGGTGGGGAGGTCAACTGTCATGCAACTTGATGAGCAAGTC
The DNA here is from genome assembly GCF_035018905.1 of Glaciimonas sp. Gout2. Taxonomy (NCBI): domain Bacteria; kingdom Pseudomonadati; phylum Pseudomonadota; class Betaproteobacteria; order Burkholderiales; family Oxalobacteraceae; genus Glaciimonas; species Glaciimonas sp. Gout2. Next base: position 95,635 of record NZ_JASJXA010000002.1, read on the forward strand.
GTGTGCCAGGTTGTCCGTTACTCTGATGGACCAATCTGATATACAAGATTGATGTACAAGATTCACCAAGTTGGTAAGTTTTGTGTGAATAGCATCCCTAAAAAGGGGAAAGACGCCCTATTTTGGTGTGTGATTCTGGGACACCATCTGCATGAACGTTGGCGAGGGCTGGCGCTGCGACGGTGTTTCGCCTATGAATAGGAGCATGTTAGCTGGATAGACTAAACATTGAACACGCTCAGTTTTAGTAAAAGGGCTAAGGTTGCCAAAATGTTAATTCGTATCTGGGCACAATTAGAGGCTTGTCCTGGACTCATTTTTCGTAAATCTGCGCGCAGTCCGCAAATCCTTTCACTTCGATAGGATTGCCGGATGGGTCCACAAAAAACATGGTTGCCTGCTCACCGGCCTCACCAGGAAACCGAATATTCGGTGGTATCACGAATTGAACCTCTGCACTTTCAGACAGTGCGTCAGCAAGTTTATGCCAGTCATCCATTTGCAAGATGACGCCAAAATGTGGCATCGGTACCATATGCTGACCTACTTTTCCGGTATTCGTTACCTCGAACGGCTTGCCCAGATGCAGCGAAAGCTGATGGCCGAAAAAATCGATGTCGATCCATGTATCAGCACTTCGCCCTTCCTTGCATCCGAGTAAATTGCAGTAGAAATGACGAGCGATATTTAGATCGTGTACATGATATGCGAAGTGAAAAAATGATTTCATCATAATCCTTGATTTTAAAATATTTGGTTGTCATGTGACGGGTATTTTCGGCGGTAAGAACCGGCGGGCGATACTGGCACATCGCGGTTTGCGACGATATTGGATTTAACGCAGCATGCCTTCCAGCAGAGGCATATCAATATTGCCTCCCGACAGGACAAGTATCGTATTTTCGCCATTAAGAGGCAACTTTCCTGAGAGGATTGCAGCAAGCGCAACACAACCGCCAGGTTCGACCACAACATGAAGTTGCTCCAGCGCGAAACGGATCGCTATGATAACTTCTTCGTCGCTTACGACGACTGCTCCGGTCATAAAACGTCGGTTAATTTCATAAGGCAACTCGGCGGGAGTCACCGCTTGCAGGGCATCGCAAATCGATTGGCTTCTGGCAGGATTGCTTTCACGACGACCACTTGACAGTGAGCGTGCCATATCGTCGAAGCCTGCTGGTTCAACGGTGAAGATACGGGTCGATGGCGACAACTGATTGAGTACCAGGCTACTGCCTGCGGCAAGGCCGCCACCGCCAAAAGGAGTGATAAAGTTCCCTAGGTTTTCGCCAATTTCGCGCTGGAAGTCTGCGAGCGCTTCAAGGATGACCGTTCCTTGTCCGGCCAGCACGTCGGGGTGATCTCCCGGTGGAATCAGGGTCCCTCCGGTTTCTTCTACTATTTTTATGCCGATGGCCTCGCGGCTTTCATGGCGACGGTCATATAGTTTGACCTCGGCGCCGTGTTTCGACGCACCAAGGATTTTATTTTTTGGAGCGTCGAATGGCATAATGATTGTTGATTTTGTGTTGAGTTGCCGTGCCGCCCAGGCAATTGCCTGCCCGTGATTGCCCGTCGAATAGGCGATGACGCCTCGTGATATCTGCTCTGGAGACATGTTCAGCAGTGCATTGAATGCGCCACGTGCCTTGAACGAACCAGTGACCTGCAGGTTTTCTGCTTTCAGCCAGACTTGGGCATTTGCGATTTCATCGAGAAGGGAAGAACGCAGCAAAGGAGTCCGGTGTACATAGGCCTTGATACGCAGCGCAGCCCGTTCAACATCATGAAAGACAGGCACCGAAATTTCTCCGAGTAAAGAATGTTGAATACTCGAATTGGGTTGTAGAGCAAGCATGGAATGTCTCTTTGAATAGGATTTCTGTCGTTTAAATGCTGCACTCCTTCGCATGGAGTGACAGCACTGTGAAATTTCGAAATTCAATCAGGGATGGCATTTAGTTCGAAGGATGCCTTGGATAGTGGCGAGAGTGGCATGTTCAATGGGCCGAACCATTTTTCGTACATCGTTTTCCCGTCGCCGTTGCGGAATTTCTCCGCAATCGTACGATTTACAATGGCCAGCAAGGTAGAGTTGTTCTTGGCAATCATGATCCCGTAAGGCAGATAGGATAGAGGACGTCCGGTTATACGAAATTCGGCTGGATTCCTCGCTGCTTTTCGAAGTCCGTAGAGGATCGTGTTATCCGTGATGTAGGCATCGGCGCGACCGGTCTGTACCGCGAGAAATCCTTCCGCCTGATCGCGTGTGTACATCAAACGCATGTTCAGGTGTTTCTTAATGTTAATGGCTATTATGGATGCCAAACTGGTGGAGGCGCTCGGCAACGCAACCACCTTTCCTGCTAGATCTTCCAGCTCTTTGATGGGCGAAGAAGCCTTAACCAGAAGCTGGTCGGAAGCAATCGCTATAACGTAAGAGAATTCGACCTGTTTCTGACGCGCTAGTGTGTTGACGGTAGAGCCGCATTCCATGTCGATCATTCCGTTTTGAATCAGAGGAATCCGTGTTGAAAGATCGACTGATAGCATGACAACTTCGAGAGACGGGAGATTTAATTCCTTCTTCAAGGATGCGACCACGGCAGCGCACAACTCAACTGTGTAGCCGGTCGGCTTTTGATTCTCGTCCAAGTAAGAGAGCGGCACGCTGAAATCGCGAACGCCTATCTTCACTTTGTTCGTGGCCTTTATGCGTGCAACGGTGGAGTCGGCCATTTGCGCGTTGGCGTCACTACAAAAAAGACCAGCCACTATTGCAATACACGCTGCAAAGTGGACCCAGGCTTTGGATTCTGTGTTGTTACTGCTCATGGCGTTCTCCTATCTTAAAAAGAAATTGAATGCGATCAGGCAAGTGCCAAGTGTGCTTGGTGATACAGAACGAATTCCTGCATCGAGTCAAAACTGAGATCCGGCTTGGCGCCAATAGCATCTTCAGGACGCGAGCCGAGACTACGTCCCGGACGTTTGATCCAGACGCTGGACAGCCCGAGCTGGTTCGCGGGAATGACGTCGGCACGCAAACTCTGGCCAACGTGCAGAATTCTTTCTTTTGGAATGCCCATTGCGGCGAAGGTCTCGAATGCTGCCTGAAAATGCGCGTGATCCGGTTTGTATGCGTTGACGCTCTCGGCTGTAACGATAACGTCGGCCTTTATTCCCAATTTACGTTCGGAGAATTGGATTGATGAATTGTCAATATTACTAAGTAGACCGATCTTAAAGTGCTTCTGCAGATGAGCCAATGAATCCCGCGTATCGGTGAATGTCGGCCATAACATCACGGAGTTGGCGCACACCTCGCGCTCTTGGACGTTCTCCGGAATATCGTATTTACGGCAGAACTGGCCGTACGCAGCGCGGAGCACGTCCGGATAAAGCAAGGCGGGACGCTGTTTCTGCAGCGCTGCCCGTGCCTTGTCGAATTCCATCAATAATTGCTCGTTCGGGAGCGTGACGCCGTATTGGTCTGCCGTGCTGTGAAACATTGAGATGATCGTGGGTTCCCAGTCGATCAAAGTACCGTAGACATCAAACGTCAGGGCGTCGAATTGGGTTAGGTCTAGCTTCATGTGGGCCTCTTTAATAATCGATAATCGATAATTTATAATTGGGAATATTAGTATCGATAATCGATTATGTCAAATAAATTTGTTAGAATGTCGACCACGAGGTGAATATGAAAATACTTGAATCATTTGCACAGGGCGTCATTGCCAATCGGCAACCTGCAACTGCGTCGATTGCCGACGCATTGCGCGATGCGATCCTGAAAGGCGTGCTTAAGGGCGGCGAACCATTGCGGCAGGATGCCGTTGCGAAGCAGTTCGCAGTAAGCCAAGTCACGGTCCGCGAAGCATTACGTATTCTGGAACACGAAGGACTGGTGTCGGTGACGCCACGGCGCGGTGCTGTGGTGTATTCATTGTCACCAGAGGATGTGGCCGAAATCACCGACTTGCGCGCCACCTTGGAGGGAAGTCTAATCAAGGCGGCCATGTCGTCGTTGAATGCGCAAGACTTTGAAATGGCAGAAGCGACGATTAAGCAGCTTGAGCAGGCGCGCGATATCGACGATCTGATTTCGCTGAACGTCGTTTTCCATAAGTGTCTTTATGGAAAAGCTAATCGTCCACGCACGACGGCAATCCTTGACCGTTTAAGAGCTAGTCTCGAGCCATACTTGCGGCTTTTATGGAATAAGACCGGTTACAAGAGGGAATCGCAGGACGATCACAGAAAAATTCTTGTGCTATGCCGAGAAAAAAATGTGGCTGAGGTAGAGAAATTCCTCAGGATACACATCGAAAAAACCGGCCGCGAGATCGAAGATCTGCTAAAAAATTTGGTAAAGAACGATTGATTTTTTCCTGCGTATAGGGATGTAGGGAGTGATCGTAGGCGAGTGCAGTTAAAACCGGAGGCAACCAGGCAAGGTGTTCGTTTCATAGGCGTCCTTATTCCTGTTTGTAAAACGACGCGGTATCGGTTTTCTCGCATCTTCCTAGCATAGTGTGATTTTTCAAAGAAATTTTTCTTATCGACTGCGTAAGGACGATTCCGCAAGAGTGATGGGCGCTACCGAAAATATTACCGAATAATGGCGCGTTTGCGGGCAATGGCAATCGCTTCGGTGCGGTTATGGGCGTCAAGCTTCAGATTAATGTTGCGCAAATGCGTGCGCACAGTCGTCACGGAGACAAATAGCTTTTCGGCGATGACCTGATTGCCATGGCCTTTTGCGAGTAAAAGCAAAACATCGCGCTCGCGCTCTGTTACGTCGCCGCTATTTTTGGCGGTGCGCGGTCGCAGGTTCTCGGTTCGGTCCCCGCCCTCTGCGATGGCAACGCGTTGTTTAGATGTTTCGTCGTTGACAGCAACGTGCGTGTGATCGTAGGAGTCGATGATTTTTTCTGCGAATAAACGCAGTGCCGTCTGGTTGCGTTTATCAGCAAAGCCGGTATGTGATTTGCCCTGTGATCTATTTTGCAGGGCGTCCAGCAGCTCTTCGATCAGCGTCAAAAGTGCAGGACCTTCGTCTTGAAATATACGCACAAAATTTTCTGCCAGTGCTTCGTGCAAAGCTTCCGCCAGTATCGCTAAAGCGAGGTCACGTTGTTTTGCATGGTCTAACGCCAAAGCATAAAGCACCTTGGTACGAAGCGCATAACGCACGCGACCGCGACGCGAGGCATCTTCCAAATGGACTTTTAGCAGCGGAACGGCAGCGAGTGCTTGTCCGGTATATATCTTCAATCGCAACAGTGCCAGCGTTGGACTGTCGATATCATTTGCGATCGGTTGAAAATCAGGATGGTTGCTGACCGACGTTGGTTTGATTAACGCCAGCATGTCTTTTGCGGTGACGACATCGCGATCAAGCATCGCACCGCGGGCGCGCTCTATACGGGCCATCTCAACCAAACGTGATAATCCGCGCTGTAATCCGAGATGCTCCATATCAAATAGGGTTTGCAGGGCGTCGTTAATATTTCCTTCTGCACGCAGAATACGCGCATAAATCAAATGGCTGGCGATCAGGTGATCTGGCATGCCCGCTTCTTTGACCAGCGGAAGGTACATTTTTAATAGACGTTTGGCCGCATCCAGCAGTCCGGTTTCATAGTAAATTTCGGCCAGATAGATACTGGAAAATCCACTATCAGCACCGACTCGTGCCACGACCGGAGGTGAGGGCTCACCGATTAAGCGATGCAGCCGCGCAGCCGCTGAGCGAAATTTTCCCTGTAGCATATCGAGCATGCTATTCATATAGCCTGCGACTGCCCCGCCAAATAACGATCTGCCGGTTGAATACTGCTGCGTCACCCGATCAAGTGCCTGCCGCGCTTCCTGATAGCGCCCAATGGTCGCGTAATAGTAGGCGCAACCGATCATCAGCATCGTTTGCAAAAAAGGCGCATAAGCTTCATTTTCGAGGCCATACGCACCCTCCCAAATCGGGGCAGTTTCTTCAATCCGATCCAGCATCACAAGGCTGAATGTGCGCAGCGCCATTGATGCGGGATAAGACATTCGCTTGCCAGAAGCAGCATTACAATCGTCAATGCTGTCGCTGCCCATTGACTCCTGCAACGCTAATGCCTCACCGCTGCGATTGGTATGTATCAGTACCCAGGCATAAACGAAGATTAATTTTGGATTGTCATCGATGCTTTGGCCTTTCAATGTATCGAACCAGCGCGCCAGTAAACGGACCCGGCCTTGTAGCAATAACGATTCTGCTTTTTGTTCGAGCAATTCCAGTACCAGCGTTTTATCCCATGATAAAACTGCGTGATCAATGGCAGGTATTGGTCGATTCTGCTCTAGATACCAACCCGCTGCACGTCGATGCAAAGTGCGCGATAAGCCAGGATATTTTTGCTCCAATTGAGAACGCAAAAACGTGGCAAAAAGCGGGTGATAGCTGAACCACTTTCGCTGCTCATCAAGCGGTGAAATAAACATATTGGAATGCTCGATTTCTTCCAATAATTGTTGGCTGTCAGTTCGGCCTGTGACGGCGTTACAGTTTTCGATACAAAATTGATCAAGGACGCTGGTTTGCAGGATGAACGTTTGCAAATATTCCGGTTTTTGAGACAGTACATCTTCTGCCAGATAGGTCGCGATGGTGTTATTCGAACCCGAAAACGTCTGCACAAATTGGCGCGGATCAGGATTGTTTTCAAGCGCTAACGATGATAACCATAATGCGGCAGGCCATCCATCGGTAATGGTATGGAGTTGTTTTAACTCTTGATCGGCGAGTTTTAAATGGCGTTTATCGCGCAAAAATTCGATGGTTTCTTTCAGACTAAATCGTAGGTGTGTAGCATCGCATTCCAGCAATTGCTGACGGGCGCGCAACCGCGCCAGATTTAATAGCGGCCTTCCGCGCGAACCAATAATGATTTGTTGTCCCGCTCCCAATGTTTCAATAGTTTGCTGTATCAAGGACATCACTGCAGAGTTGCGTAACGTCTCGAATTCGTCAAGTATTAGTACAAACGGCAGTGCGCTGGCGACCACCGTATCCAATACGCCCGGAGGTGACTGTTTACGCGAATGGACGGATGCTTCATCCGCAAATATAGTGGCAAAAATGCTGGCGGTAAGAAGCATTTTTTCCAGCGCTTGTGCCAGGTTGAGCGTCAGTTGATCAATATCGTTGTCACCCACATCCAACGTCAACCAGGCGACCGCCTTATCTTCGGCTGTTAAAAAATGATGCAGAGAGCGTAATAAGGTCGTCTTTCCGAAACCGGCGGGCGCATCAATAACCATCAGCTTCGCAGTGTCTGCGCGAAGCAGTCGGTCAACGACTTGCTGACGTGTTATGAGAAGAAGAGAGTTCGCAGGTGGACTAATTTTGGATGGCGGAAAATGTCGCGCACCGATTGCTTTTTCGGTCATGTCAGCACCGTTTTTTATGCTATTTGATGATGTGATTTTCGAACTGTTGTTGCTGCTATTAATCCGATTGGGAGGATTGCTAGTTTGTTTGATGATTTTTTTTGGCGGGGAAAAAGTTGGCGTAGGGCAATTTATATCGGTTGACTGAGTTGCGGTCGCAGTTGCACCGTGAGTTGCAACATCCCAGGGTAATGTCAAATTACATTTGAGAAACATTTTTTTCATTGAAGCTTCTCATTTCTATCATCTCAACTTCACGGGCAATCTATTGGATAACCGGGCGAAGGTAGTTGCTTCTGGCTAGTCCAAAAAATACGCGCGCTTGTCGGGCGCAATTCATGGTTTTCGATTCAATTTTCGTGAATCAATGCTGATTCTATCGCAGAATTTCCTCAAGGAAATGTGCTTAAAAGCTATTTTATGTTTTTAAAAAATGCGGTAAATGACCAGTTAACTGGTGGCATCTGGACGGAAGGATGAGTTGTGATGCTCTTCAATGGTGCTTGTGGGGCAACCGATGGTTGTAAACGGATTGTTAAGCGTGAGATAAGAGGAAGACCTACGAAGGTATTACGTGCAGCGTGGTCATATTTTTAGATATTGACGAGGACGCAGTGTTGTTTTCTGGAGCGAAAGGTGCAGGTCGGACTACTTTAGCCGTCCGACCTGCGTCAACAGTTACGGTACCTTAAAACTTATAGCCGAGGGTAAAGTTGGTGGCGATGGCGGGGATATTCAGTCTTGCAGTACTGGTCAAGACGGTATTGCCATTCTTGTCTTTAACCGTAATGATCGAATCTGTTTGCAGAGGAAGATACGATACGCCGAGGTTGCCAGACCAGTTGTCGTCAAAATTAATGTTCAGACCGCCGTTTAATACCGGTCTGAACGACGAAGTCGCTTTGGCTTGGATTGTGGTTGCATTACTGCCTGTGGAGGCGAAGGCAAGATAACCGCCCGTGTTTTTCAGTTCCTGATTGAAGTTGTCGTTGAGTTTGACGTGGGTAAAGAAGTTATAGCTAACACCAGCGCCCAGATAAGGACGGAAAGTCGCTTTTGGATCGCGGAAATAGTATTGAAATAGCAGTGTGGGACTCCATTGCAATACGCTTGCCAGAGGAGCATTTCCAGGTTGGTTGAGTACGACCGGAGGCACCGCAGCGCCAAGAGCGCCGGGCGTAGTCACCTTGCCACTGCCATAAATATTAAAGCTTGGCGGCAAACCAGCAACATTCGTGATGGCGAAATGGTCGGTGACAAAATGCGTGACCGTCAATAGCGGCGTGACCGCATTACCTACCCTGAGGTTCGTACCCGGCGAGTCGAATTTTTGCGGCAGCAGGGTGGTTTGGGTCAATAAGGACACGCCCAGATCAGTATGCAGCGGCGTGCTACTACTTTTGGAGTTGTTAATGTAAAGCCCACCGACATTGACCACGGTATCACCAGCTTTTTGCGCTGCTGCCATGCTCGAAATCAGAATGAATGTTAAAGCAGCAAGGCAATGACTTACTTTCATTTTATATGTCTCCGGATATTTTTATGTTTGTGCTGAGTTGCCGCCTAGCGTCATCTCGTTGACGAGTTGCAAAGCCTCCAGCTTTCGCAGGGTGAAGACTTTGCAGGGAGTGCGTGTTTCGCTCAATAGTTTTAATGCGCCTTACCTACACCGCTCAATAATCCAGTCACGGGCATTAACGGGCTGCTGGTGGACGCAGAGCCAGCGGCCGATGCACTACTCAATAAGGGAGCGAGGGCAGTGGCAAGGTTAGTGGCCGGCGCTACCGGATTGCTAGTGGATGCCGAACCAGATGCGCCGGCCAATAGATTGGTAACAGGTGCCAGTGGACTACCACTGCTGCTGCCGGTCGCACCGATTGAGGTGACTGATTTAAGTGGATCTAACGGACTGCTCGATGCACTGCCGGATGCATTATTCGTCGTGCCGGGGGAGAGCAATAGACCGGTCGTGCTATTTATGATGCCACCAACTGTTGTAACGATGCCACCCACATCCTGCACCAGGACATTGCTGGAACTCGCTCCAACTTGTGTGCCAGCACCACCAATACCGTTGCCGATGGTCGTGATTAACCCTGCGACTGGTTGACCCAAACCGGTAGTTTGACCCACTGTTAAAGTAGTGCTGGAGATGGTTGCCCCAAGTGGCGTGATGGTGCTGCTTATTGATTGGGTAATCTGCTCTACCGGGCCCGTAGCGAGCGACAAAGCAGCCAGCTGACCAGCACTATTAATCGATACACCCGCGTTACTCAGAGCGGATCCGACTGGTCCTGTGAGGGGACTCAGCGGCTGCAATGGGCTACCAGCCGCACCTGAGTCGGTCGCTAACTGACCGACGTTTCCTAGTGTGATGCCAGTTGCACTGATGACGTTCCCTGTGCTGGCAACCGTGGTGCCGACCGAATTTGGGTTGGTTCCCATTTGGCCCAACCCACTGCTGACGCCATTGCCGAGAGCGGTGACTATATTGCCGCTGCTAGACACTGTAGCCCCAAGATCTTTTTGGGTTGTAGCGATCCCTGGAATCGGCAAAGGTGTCGTGCCAATCAGATTGCCCGCATCAGAAATGGTAGAGCCGGTCTGGCTGACTGCGGTCGCGGTTTGATTGACTGGTGCGGCCGCAGGCACAGCGGTTCCTGAAGTGGAACCGCCCGAGCCTGAATTTGAAGCGACGGAACCAGTGCTGCCGCAACCGCTCAATGCCAGAGTGGCCAGGACACAGCTGACGATGATTGATTTTTTATAAAGTAATTGCATTTTGTCTCCTTATTATTTTTTGTCAGATACCCGTTGCTTGTCGCTGTGAAAACCTCTGCTGGACGACACCTTTGCTGGTAATCCAAGCAGAAAGTTTGCACGTCGGTGCGAACGGCTCTTTTATAGTCGGCATAGTCGAATTTGAGCCGCAGTAGATTGACTAATGAACACATTCAGGATGGATGACCTGTTTAATTTTTCACAAACTGTTGTCTTGTAGAGGCAAGTTTGTGCAGTTTGGGTCAATGTACCGATGAAAGTTGCGTAGGAGTATCGTCCGATTGGACTATATTGCGCACGTAGTAATAACTGCATAAGTCTTTAAAGTGTTTCTCGGAAGCCATGATTGCGCCAGCAGGTATAAAAATTTTATTTTGATGCTTGATTTTTATTCAAAGTCATATGATGATATGGTCACATTATGAAAAATCGATAAACTAATTCATCGAAATAATGAGTTAATAATTAGAAAATAACGAGACCTTATGTTCAAAAAACTAGCTGCCAATCGCGCATCACTGAGCGATACCGTCGCGCAGGAATTACTTCAAAAAATTCAAAGCGGCGAATATGGTCCAGGCGCAAAACTGCCGACTGAGCCAGTACTTTCTGAAGAATATGGCGTCAGCCGCACCGTCGTTCGGGAAGCTATTTCGCGATTGAAGAATGAGGGCGCGGTCGAACCACGTCAGGGCAGCGGCGTGTATGTCAGTGAACAAGGCCATTTACGCCCACTGCGCATTCAGTTTGATGAAGCATCCTCCGCCGATGCCGTTCTGCAAATTGTTGAGTTACGGCGGGCGATTGACGCCGAGGTTGCCGCGTTGGCAGCCATTCGTCGCACGCCACGCCAGCTTAAGTCGATTGAAACAGCATTGCGCGGAATTGAGGCAGATGTCGTGGCTGGCGGTGATGGCGTAAAGGCCGATGTGATGTTTCACCGCAGCATCGCCGAAGCCACGGGTAATCCTTTCCTGCTCCAAACGTTGGCTTTCTTAAATCAGTATCTCGAAGCGGCGACAAAAATCACCCGTACGAATGAAGCGCGGCATGCCGATTTCATGCGTCAGGTCTATGAGGAACATGCCGCTATCGCGACGGCAATCTCGGCTGGTGATGCGCTCAGTGCACGAAATGCAGCGCAAACACATATGTTTAACGCGGCGCGCCGGTTATCGCAGGGTGCGAAGCCTGCGATAACCGGCGGAGTGATCAAGAAAAGCAGCGTTAAAAATGTTACTTCGATTAAGGTCAAAAAAATCGTAGATGCTGTCTAGCTCACGACGCAATTATTCAAGTCAAGTTTGTAAACATTCTCAGTGCATTTTATTAAACCAAAAAATATGCCGCTCAATGTTGTGCGGTAAGCGTTAACACCATTATTAAAACAGGATAAATCATGACCATAAACGTGGGTGTCATCGGCCTTGGTGCCATGGGTTTGGGCGTTGCCCGTTCGTTGTTACGGGCCGGTTTGCGCACGCACGCATGTGATCTTCGTCCGCCAGTGCTGGCACAGTTTTCCAGCGAAGGCGGGATCGCTTGCGCCACGCCAGCCGAACTAGGCGCGCAGTGCGATGTTGTGATAACCGTGGTTGTTAATGCCGCCCAGACCGAGCAAGCGCTTTTTGGTGAAAACGGCGCTGCGGAAGCCATGAAGCCGGGTAGTCTGGTGATTGCCAGTGCGACAGTTGCGCCCGATTTCTCGGCCGCATTAGGCCAGCGTCTGGCCGCACTGCAGTTATTGATGCTGGACGGTCCTTTATCAGGCGGAGCGGCGCGCGCCAATGCCGGTGAAATGACGATGATGACATCTGGACCGGCGGAGGCATATGTTAAAGCAGAACCCGTGCTGGCAGCGATTGCAGGGAAAGTCTATCGCCTTGGCGATACTCACGGCATTGGTTCGAAGGTCAAAGTGATTAATCAATTACTGGCGGGTGTGCACATCGCCGCGGCTGCCGAAGCGATGGCGCTGGGCATGCGCGAGGGCGTTGATCCAGATGCGTTGTATGAAGTCATCACCAATAGCGCGGGCAATTCCTGGATGTTTGAAAACCGGGTCCCCCATATTTTGAAAGCGGACTATACCCCGCTATCGGCAGTTGATATTTTCGTCAAGGATCTGGGTTTGGTCCTCGATACCGCGCGTGCCAGCAAATTCCCTTTGCCATTATCAGCGGCGGCACACCAGATGTTTATGATGGCGTCGACCGCCGGTTATGGCGGCGAGGATGATTCTGCCGTGATTAAAATTTTCCCGGGTATTAACTTGCCGGTTGCGAAGGAGTAATCGTATGTCCAGCATAGCTAATCCAGCCAACAAAATATCTCAACCTCTTCTTGGTTGTATCGCCGACGATTTTACCGGCGCTACCGATCTGGCAAATATGCTGGTGCGCGAAGGAATGCGCACTGTGCAAACCATCGGTGTACCGGATGTTGCACCAACCGAGGTAGATGCCATTGTGGTGGCGTTGAAATCTCGCACGATTCCCGCTAATCAAGCCGTGGCAGAGTCGCTGGCGGCGCTGGCTTGGTTGCAGAAGCAAGGCTGTCGTCAATTTTTCTTTAAATACTGTTCAACTTTCGACTCCACAGCGCAAGGCAATATCGGGCAGGTTACCGATGCTTTACTGGATGCGCTAGGCGCGGATTTTACGCTTGCCTGTCCAGTATTTCCAGAGACCGGACGCACGCTATATCGCGGTCATTTGTTTATCAATGATCAGCTACTCAACGAATCCGGCATGCAGAATCATCCGTTGACACCGATGACGGACGCCAATCTGGTGCGCGTGCTGCAACAGCAAACCACTGGCACAGTGGGTCTGGTTGGCTATCCGGTCGTGGCGCAAGGGGTTGAAGCTATTCAGGCCGAAATGGCTTCGCTGCATCAGCGCGGGGTGCGCATGGCTATTGTGGATGCGTTGGTTAATGCCGATTTGTACGCAATTGGCGCGGCGTGCGCGGGTTTGCCGTTAGTCACTGGCGGCTCTGGTATCGCTCTTGGCTTACCTGGCAATTTTGTCCGTGCCGGATTGTTAAACACGTCGCAAAATGTGCAGGCAAGCGCTTTGCCGACGATTGATGGTTGGTCGGTGGTGCTGGCCGGTAGCGCTTCGCTGGCGACTAATGCACAAGTCGGGCACTGGAAAGAAAAGCATCCGGCCTTCCGTATCGATGCGTTAGCCGTTGCAAGAGGTGAGCCGGTTGTTGCAAACGCGTTGGCATTTGCGCAGGAGCATCTTTCCAATCAAGCGCCACTAATCTACGCGACCACGACATCGGAGCAGGTCAAGCAAGTGCAAGCCGAACTGGGCGTTGAACGTGCAGGCGCATTGATTGAAGACACGCTGGCTGAGATTGCCAGCGGTTTGTTTGCTCTCGGTGTCCGTCGTTTTGTCGTCGCTGGTGGTGAAACCTCGGGCGCAGTCGTCAAAGCACTCAATGTTACTGCGCTGCGCATCGGCAAGCAGATTGATCCTGGTGTCCCGGCAACTGCTTCAATCGGCGATGTGCCGCTGGCATTGGCGCTTAAGTCTGGTAATTTTGGAACCGTTGATTTCTTTGAAAAAGCTTTACGACAACTGGGTGATGAACGCATTGCATTGCGCTCGGGAGCTGCAAACTAATGAACGCCTTATCGAATAAACCATCGCTTAAAGAGCAGTCATTGCGCGAAGAAATTTGTCGCGTGGGGGCCAGTCTATTTCAACGCAACTATACCGTTGGGTCATCTGGAAATATCAGTGCCAGATTAGAAGATGGATGGTTAATCACGCCGACTGATGCATGTCTTGGAATGCTGGACCCCGCATTGATTGCCAAAGTCGATGCAACGGGGCAATGGGTGAGTGGCGATAAGCCTTCCAAAACATTGACATTGCATCGCGCAGTCTACGATAACAATCCGACAGCGCAGTCCGTGATACATACCCACTCGACCAATCTGGTGGCCTTGACTTTAGCGGGTGTGTGGAGTAAGGACGCAGTGTTGCCGCCGATTACCCCATATCAGGTGATGAAAGTAGGCCGTATTCCGCTGATTTCGTATTGCCGTCCCGGTCATCCTAAAGTGGGCGAACAGATCACAACATTGGCGAACTCTGTGCGTGGTGTGTTATTGGAACGACTGGGCCCTGTGATATGGCACACCAGCATTTTGCAAGCCGCTGCGGCTTTGGAAGAACTTGAAGAGACGGCGCGTTTGTGGATGATGTTGCAGGAAAAACCGCTTGCATTGGATGAGGCCGAGATCGCCGATCTTTGTCAGACGTTTGGCGTACGGTGGTGAAAGTAACATAAACAGTTACCCAAAGCATGACTAAAAGCATGACCAAAAGAATGACTAAAACAGTCACTCAAACAATGTGCAGCATAGAACGATTTTTTAAAAAAACCAAGACGGAGACAAGATGTCATCAACAATTAACCCAGGAAATGTGGCAAATAAACCAGCCGGTTCTGGCAAGCCAATAGTCCCAAAAAAGGGCGTTATTGACGCCGATGGATTGTACAAAAAAGTATTCTGGCGCTTTGTGCCATTTATTATGTTGTGTTACGTGATCGCTTATCTGGATCGCGTCAATATTGGTTTTGCCAAGCTTCAGATGTCGGTCGATTTAGGATTCAGTGAAACCGTTTTTGGCCTCGGCGCAGGTATATTTTTTCTAGGCTATTTTTTGTTTGAATTGCCAAGTAATTTGATCATGCACAAAGTCGGGGCCAAGTTATGGATTGCCCGCATTATGATTACATGGGGATTGCTGTCCGCATGCTTTGTCTTTGTCCAGACGCCGACGCAGTTTTATGTTTTACGTTTTCTGCTCGGTCTGGCTGAAGCAGGATTTTATCCCGGTATCATTCTGTATCTGACCTATTGGTTCCCATCACATCGGCGCGCCAAAGTGGTTGCGACTTTCATGGCAGCGATTCCGTTATCCGGCATTTTCGGTAACCCATTATCTGGCTGGATCATGCAAGCATTTCACGGTTCCAGTGGATGGCATGGCTGGCAATGGATGTTTCTGATCGAAGCAATTCCAGCGGTCCTGATCGGTATTGCTGTTTTTTTTGTAATGGACAACAGCATTCGCAAGGCGAAGTGGTTATCGGAGGACGAGAAAGATTTTCTGGAAGCCGCAATCGTTGAAGACCAAAAAGGTAAAGTCAGCCCGAAATCTACCGCCGGTGTTTTTAAAGATGCCCGTATCTGGCATATGTGTCTGATCTATTTTTGCATCGTTATGGGTCAGTATGGTTTGACGTTCTGGTTGCCAACATTGGTCAAGGCTTCTGGTGTGGAAGGCGCGCTAAATATTGGTCTGATCAGTGCGATTCCATTCTTGTGCGCGGTAGTGGCGATGATTTTGATCGGGCGTCGTTCAGACCGTCTGCGTGAGCGTCGCTGGCATCTGATGATCCCGGCATTGTTGGGCGCAGTTGGGTTCGTTATATCAGCGCTGGCTGCGGACAACACGGTAATCGCCATCACATTTTTATCATTGGCTGCAATGGGTGTGCTGACGTGTTCGCCTTTGTTTTGGTCGTTGCCGACGGCGTTTTTGTCGGGGACAGCGGCGGCTGCAGGTATTGCGGTGATTAATTCGGTCGGCAATCTGGCCGGATTCGTCAGTCCATTTTTGGTCGGCTGGCTGAAAGATACGACACATAGCAATCAGACCGGTATGTTTATGCTGGCCGGAATGCTCGTCGTCGGGGCAATTTCCATCTATCTGACTTCGCCTAAGATGGTGAATAAATAGTTCGTCTGTAATAGCGCGAGTAATAACATTTCGGCAGCATAGACATGCTGCCGAAGTAAATATTTAAGGAGTTTCGCGATGCCACGTTTTGCCGCAAATCTAACGATGATGTACACCGAACACGAATTTCCAGACCGCTTTAAGGCCGCTGCGAAAGATGGTTTTAAAGCCGTGGAATTTTTGTTTCCCTATGACTATGCTGCTGCTGTATTAAAAGACCTTTTGGACGACAATGGACTTACGCAGGCATTGTTTAATGCACCGCCGGGAGATTGGGCAAAGGGTGAGCGTGGTATCGCCTCACTACCAGGGCGTGAGGATGAGTTTAGACGTAGCATTGATACTGCGCTGAAATATGCCAGTGTATTAGGCAACGATAAGCTGCATGTGATGGCTGGCTTGATTGGCCCGGAACAGGATCGCGCCCGTCATCGTGCCGTGTATATCGACAATCTGGCGTATGCGGCACAGCAGCTTGCGCCACACAACATCACGCTGGTGATCGAGCCGATCAATACCCGCGACATTCCTGGATTTTTTCTGAATCGTCAGGATGATGCGCAAGCGATTTGCGCTGAGGTTGGGCTGGATAATTTGCGCGTACAGTTTGATCTGTATCACTGCCAGATCGTAGAAGGTGATCTTGCGGTTAAATTAAAGCGCGACATGGTGCGGCCGCATGGTGGAATCGGCCACATTCAAATTGCGGGCGTGCCTGATCGGCATGAGCCGGACCTGGGTGAAATTAATTATCCCTATTTATTTACATTGATTGATCAGTTGGGTTACGACGGCTGGATCGGTTGCGAGTATCGCCCTAAAGCCGGTAGCTCTGAAGGCTTGGGATGGCTTAAACCCTGGCTAAAAGCCTAATTGCCAGAGCAACTTCCAGCGCAAAAATAAGCGAATCATTGCGCTGCAAGACGAACTTTAAAACATCTATCATTTTAGAAAGTATTCCATGCAAGTAGTTATTACCGGCGGAGCCGGATTTTTAGGACAGCGCTTAGCGCGCCAGCTATTAGCGCAGGGAACGTTGCCAGATAGCAAGGGCGCGCTACAGACTATCACCAAAATTGTACTGGTCGACATTGTCGCCGCAACCGGTTTTGACGATGCGCGGGTCACGCAAATCACTGGTGATATCGCCGACAGCGCATTGCTGGAACGGGCGATCACGACGGATACTGCGGCTATTTTTCACTTGGCGGCTATCGTTAGTGGACAAGCTGAGTCGGATTTTGAGTTAGGCATGCGCATCAATCTTGAAGCGTCGCGCCTGTTGTTGGAGCGTTGCCGTCTTTGTGGTCATCAACCGCGTGTGATATTTACCAGTTCGGTGGCGGTGTTTGGCGGCGACTTGCCAGCGGTGGTGCAAGACAATACTGCGCTTAACCCGCAATCGTCATACGGTGCACAAAAAGCGATCGCCGAGCTATTGCTGAATGACTACAGTCGTAAAGGGTATGTCGATGGTCGAGTGTTGCGGTTGCCGACAATCAGTGTGCGTCCCGGCAAGCCGAACAAGGCCGCATCATCATTTGCCAGCGGTATCATTCGCGAGCCGCTTAACGGTGAGCCGACGGTCTGTCCGGTCGGCCCGGAAGTGCGGCTTTGGTTACTTTCTCCACGCAAGGTCATCGCGTGCCTGATTCATGGCTATACGCTGACTACTGAAGCGCTCGGTACGCGTCGCACGATTAATTTACCAGGTGTGTCAGTGACTGTTGGCGAGATGGTTGGGGCGTTGGAACGCGTCGCCGGATCAGAAGTCGCCAAACGCGTGGAGTGGAAACAGGACCCGTCCATAGATCGCATTATTTCCAGTTGGCCCGGTGCATGGGACGCAACCCGAGCAACGGCTCTCGGCTTTAGCAGCGATGATAACTTTGACGATATCGTGCGTGCTTATATTGAGGATGATTTACCGGCTGCCTAAAATAGGACAGTTGTTTTCAATACCGCTTTGCTGATACGGTCGAACCATATGTGCGTCGGCCGTATTGGCATCTATATTTACCCGGACAGATGGCAGGTTGTCGGTTGGAAGATGAAGGCGTGTTCTGAAACATCACCAATCGTTGCCGTGGCGTTGATGTTGCCTGAGTCCAATTCCCGTTAATCTAAAATTTATTAGCTTTTGGTTTGGCGCTGGCAATAAAATACTCCGGACGCATCTTGCGGGTTATTTCGAGCAACGGCAGTACGTGGTCGAGATGATCGCGCATGGCTGCCACCGCATTGGACGGATTGCCCGCAGCAATCGCAGCCACAACTTCGCTATGCTCGACCAGCACGCCATCCATACGACCCTGCAAAGGTAATGTTAGCTGACGGTAGCGGTCGATCTGGGTTTTGGCTTGCAGTATTAATGGCCATACCCCGGGAAAGCCGGACAGCTCCGCTAGCATCTCGTGGAAAGCCTCATCGGTCTGATGAAAACCGGCTTTATCGTTTGCCGCAATACAGGCCCTTTGCGCGTCAAGAATCGCTTGCAAGCGGCTGACCCCATCCTTCGTAGCGCGTTGTGCCGCCTTTTCGATGATTGCAAGTTCCAGCGCGGAACGTACCAACATCGCTTCTTCCAGACTGTCTAGCGGAATACGCGCAACGAAAGTGCCGACGCGGGGCACCACTTCGATCAGCCCTTCTTCTGCTAATCGTTGCACCGCTTCATGCACCGGCGTGCGGCTGATACCAAGTTCTTCGGCGATATCGCGTTCGACCAGACGCGCGCCCGGAACCAGTGTCATGTCGATGATGCGTTGGCGCAGGTAACGGTAGACACGCCGTGCCGCGCTAATTGGCGTCTCGTCGGTGGATTGCTGATCAGGTTGTGATGCGTTCATAGTTGGATTCGCTTAGCAATAAGATGGAAATGATGTGTGCAGTGATTCAACGCTCGGATACCCAGAGTCGCCAAATTTACCAGTTTGACACCATTTCCAAAAGTATAACCGCGTGGCGTCGCCAAATGTTGATCAGGGATTGAGTGCTACCTGCGCGCCAATCGGTGTGCCAGCGTCGCTACAGGAACGCTCACGCGCCAGTAGCACCAGCACGACGACCGCAAGTAGATCGAATACAGCCAACAGCACGAAAAGCGGCCCGTAACCGACTTGCGTAACGAGTATGCCGAACACGAGCGTAAATAATGTCGCACCTAAATATCCTGACATACCGGCCATGCCAGTGGCGGTTGCTACTTCGTTCTTGCCAAATACATCGGACGTGATGGCATACAGTGCGCCGGATAAGGTCTGGTGTGCAAAGCCGCCTACACATAGCAAGGCGATGGCAATGTACGGACTGGAAACGAGTCCGATACAAGCTGGTCCTATCATGCACAAGGCACCGACGCCGACCACCATTTTGCGTGATGTGAACAGTGAGACGCCTGCATATTTATGGAAGAAAGGACTCAGGTAACCGCCCAATACGCAACCAATGTCGGCCGCGAGGAATGGTAACCATGCAAACATCGCAATTTCCTTCAAGTTCATGTGGTGCACCGTGACCATGTATAACGGAATCCAGGCGTTAAAAGTCTGCCATGCCGGTTCCGACAGGAAGCGCGGAATAGCGATTGACCAAAAGTTACGATTGCGGACAATTTGCGACCAACTGGCCTTTTTAGAGTGGCTTTCGTTGTACTTGGCTTCTTGTCCGCGCAGGATAAAATCGCGTTCAGTACCGCTGAGATGTTTTTGATTTTTTGGGTGCTTATAGAGCAACATCCATAAGCAGCTCCACACGATTCCAAGGGCGCCGACGATGATGAAGGCCCATTTCCAGTTGCCATGTAATAGTGCCCACACGACCAGCGGTGGTGCGCATAAAGCGCCGACCGATGAACCGATGTTGAACCAGCCGATTGCAATGGAACGTTCTTTGGCTGGAAACCATTCGGTGGTCGCTTTGACGCCAGCCGGGATACCAGCGGCTTCAGCCAGACCCAGGCATCCACGCAGGAACGCCAGACTTTGCCAGCCGGTCGCCAGTGCTGCGGAGGCACATGCTAAAGACCATGCCACTGCAAAGACTGCAAAGCCAATTTTGGTGCCGACGGTATCGAGTATGTAACCGGCAATCGGCTGCATTAATGCATAACAAATTTGCCAGGCGACCACCACATAGGAATATTGCTGAGTAGTAAAATCCAATTCCTTCATCATGGTCGGCGCTGCGACCGAGAGCGTATTTCTGGCCAAGTAATTGACGATTAGTCCGGCCGTGACCATGCCAACCATCCACCAGCGCATGCCTTTAATTTTGTTCATTTTGTCCCCACCTGTTTTTTGTTATCTATGATTCCAACTGGAATGGTGTTTTCGGATTGTTAAGCTTTCGCCGTCAATCTCTAAAATGTGTAAATTTAGTTAACTACGTTAATTGCATTAATTGTGGCAAGGATGCCATCGCGCTCAATCGATGCCAGCGCGCTGACGACTGCGTTCGTCAGACCATCTATTTGATTCAAATCGCTGTTCCACAATGATGTGTTCGCAAGCCACTGGCCGACCAGATCCCTGGTGGTATCTTGTCCCGTCTTGACGCGCGACCAGGCGTCCTGAAACCACGTTAAAGTAGCGGCATCGTCGGATAGGATTATCACGTCGCCCCGGTATAGAAGCAGCGTTGACGCTAGCGCCAATACCAGACGTTGCGGTAGTTTGCCGGTTATTGCGTGAAAGCTTTGTATTTGGGGCATCACGCGCGCTGCAAACTTAGGCCAGCTATTAAGCGCGATAGACTCCAGCTTGTGATGGATAGAGGGATTACGGAAGCGACGTAACACGTCGGCAGCAAATTGCACCATTTCGTCGTGCGGCAACGGTAGAGCAGGAATAATTTCATTATCGAGCGCGGCAATCAGGAAGTCACCGATCGTTGGATGATTCACTGCCTTCGAAACAGAAGTCAATCCGGCCAATAATGCGACCGGGACGAGCGTGGTATGTCCGCCGTTGAGGATGCCGACTTTCATTTGTTTGTATGGGGCAATATCGTCGACTAGTTTGATGTTCAGATTGGCATCGGCTAAGCGCAGTTCATCGGCCAGCCACGCAGGGCCTTGAATAATGAAGACATAATAATATTCTGCGGCAACGAGAAACTGATCCTTGTAGCCAAGTTCTGTCTCGATATCGGCTATCTGACTTTCAGGGAATCCACTAACGATGCGGTCGACCAGCGTGGAGCAAAAAGTATTCGCTTGTTCTAACCATGTAATAAATTGACTGTCGAGTTTCCATAACACGGCAAAGTGCAGCACTGCAGCTTTCAGCGCGGGACCATTATGATCGATCAGTTCACAGGGCAGAATGACCCAGCCTTTGTCTTGTGCACCATCGAAGTGTCGAAAACGTTCGAACATCAACTGCGTTAATTTGGCAGGGAAGGACAGTGGCGGCGCATCGGTCAATGCATCCGTATCGTTCGTGACGATGCCTGCCTCGGTGGTATTGGACACCACAAATCTGGTATCAGGGTTACGCGCTAATGCCAGAAAGTCGTCATACATGGTGACCGCGTTGATCTCGCGCTGTACGCAACTGATCTTTCTGTATTGCCTGACTGCGCCGCCCTTCTCGTCGATTCCCTGTATCAGGGTCGTAAATAAACCGTCTTGCACATCCAGCAATGGCTTGGCAGTATGACCGCGTGGTCGCACTACGACTACGCCAGCATTCAGGCCAACGCGTTCGTTCAGCAGGTCGATTTGCCAGTCGATGTAAGCACGCAGGAAGTTACCTTCACCAAACTGGATAAATTTGATAGGTAGAGAGAATGGCGTGTCGCGGTGTAGTGGCTGCATAAAAAATCCTAAAAAACCTTACAAAGTCTTAAAGCGAAATGTCGCGTTTCCAAAAAATGAAATCGTATTGCTGCAGCCGGTCGGCTTTTGTCTTGTATTCGCCGCCCGCTACCGCCACCACCATATCGAGCAATTGATTCGCGATTTCCGGGACGGGTGCACCGTCGATAACGGGGCCGCAATCAAAATCAATCATGTCAGTGAGTCGGTTTGCGATCCGGCTATTACTTGAAATTTTTAGTACCGGCACAATCGGGTTACCGGTGGGCGTACCCAATCCGGTTGAGAACAACACCACATTTGCGCCCGAGGCGACTATGCCGGTCACCGATTCGACATCGCCGCCCGGCGTACACAGCAGAGCCAAGCCTGGCTTGTCAGTTTGCTCGCCATAATCCAACACCGAAATAATCGGAGAAGTCCCGCCTTTTTTTGCCGCGCCCGCTGACTTCATCGCGTCAGTAATCAAACCATCGCGGATGTTGCCGGGACTAGGATTGTCGGCAAAATGCGCGCCTACCGCTTCGGCTCGTGCTTCAAAATCACGCATCAGAGTGAGAAAGCGACGCTTATCGTCATCGCTTTCGCAGCGTTCAATCAGACTGGCTTCAACCCCACACAGCTCCGGAAATTCGGCCAGAATCGATGAGCCGCCTAACGCCACGACCAAGTCCGATACCTGACCCATCACCGGATTGGCGGAAATCCCGGAGAAACCATCCGAACCGCCACATTTCACGCCGATCTTCAAATGCGATAGCGGTACTGGCTGACGCAAGACATTGTTGGCCGCCTTAAGATTGCTCAGCGTGTCTTGCAGTACAGCTTTCATCATGGCTTGTTCGCTATCCCAGGCTTGTTGTTCGTAGATCAGGCATGGCTTGTCGAAGTGCGGATTTTGCAGTGTCAGCGCCTCTTGAAACATCTTGATTTGAGCGTTCTGGCATCCGAGACTGAAGACGGTAATGCCTGCTACGTTTGGATGATCCGCATAGGCGGCCAAAATCTTGCACAGTGAGCGGGCATCCGCACGCGTGCCGCCGCAACCACCAGCGTGAGTAATAATGCGCACGCCGTCCAGATTGGGAAAAGGTCGCACTACCGGCTTGGGCGCTTCCATGTCTTCGCCCAACAATGACAGGGTGAACGCAGCGAGATCGTTGCTGGTGTAGCCGAGTGGCCCTTCCAGTGCATTGCGTAGATGCTCAACGTTGCGATTTTCACAGAACACCAGTGGAAAAATCAGCCAATAATTAGCGGTGCCGACGCGACCATCTGCGCGCACCACACCCGGAAAAGTGAGGCCATCAAAGCGGCTTACTTCAGGCGCGCTCCATTGGTAAGGAACGCTATCTGCCAGTTCGACTTCGGCAGCGTAATGTTCCAAATTTTCAGTGGTGACCGCCTCGCCACGGCGGATCGGCTGGGTAGCTTTGCCCACAGGCACGCCATACAACACTAATAACTCGCCTACTGCAAAAGCTTTACGCGCAAATTTATGCTTGCCCTTCACCGCCGTGCAGATGATGACGGATTCGCCTTCCCATACGACGACTTCGCCCGGCACGAGATCGACTAATGCGACCAACATGCTGTCATCTGGATGTATGCAAAGTATCTTTTGCGAGTTGCTCATGAAGATTTCCGTGGCTAATTAATATCGGCTAGTGGTCAATATTTACAGGCAATTAAAGCTTGAAGTATTGCTTGGCGTTTTCGTAGCAAATGCCACGCACGATCTGACTCAAGGCATCGATATCGGCTGGATACTCGCCGCTTTCGACCCACAATCCGAGTTGGCGGCACAGCAAGCGGCGGAAATAGTCGTGACGTGGATAGGATGCAAAGCTACGTGAATCGGTGACCATGCCAACGAAGGTACCCAATACGCCGTGATTTGCAAGGCTAATCATTTGTTGCAGATTGCCTTCTTTATGATCGTTGAACCACCACGCCGGGCCGAACTGAATCTTGCCGACGACAGTACCGTCCTGAAAATTGCCGATCATGCTGGAGAGCACTTCATTCATGTTCGGATTCATGCAGAACAACATCGTGCGCGGCAACTCATCAGTGGCATCAAGCGAATCCAACAAACCGGCTAGTCCTGCACTGATTGTCATATCCGAAATGGAGTCATAACCGGTATCGGAACCAAGACGGGCTTGCATACGGCTATTGTTGTTGCGCTGTGCACCGATGTGCAGACACATGGCCCAATCGAATTTGGCGTAGACCTTGCCGATGTCAGCCAAAAGGCCGCGCAAGTATTGGCCCATCTCAGCTTCCGTCAGTAAATCGCCCGCCAGACGCTTGGCAAATAAGGCTTCCAGTTGTGCTGGTGTAGCTGCAATTAGCGGCAGCGTAGTATCAATTGCGTGGTCCGAGATGCGGCCGCCACGTTGATGAAAATACGCCACACGGACTGCCAACGCTTCCATCATCGATGCAAAAGAATTAATCTTAACGCCAGAAACCTGCGCCAGATGGGCAAGATAATCGACGAAATCGTCGCGATTAATACGCATCGCGCGATCTGGGCGATAGGCTGGCAGCACGCGGCATTTCAGTGGCGAGGCGGCGATTTCATCATGCTGGATCAAATCGTCAGCGGGATCATCGGTCGTGCAGGCGATTTCAACACCTGCTTGTTCGAGGAAGGACCAGGTATCCATCGTGGCTAGCTTGGCATTCGCGGCTTCCCAGATTGCACCGGCGTTGGCGGCGTTAATGGTCAGTTCAATACCGAACAGGCGACGCAACTCAAGGTGGCTCCACTGATAAATCGGATTACCAATGGCGAGCGGTAATATTTTGCAGAATGCCCGGAATTTGGCTTCGTCGTCCTGATCACCGGTAATGAAGTCTTCGCTGACGCCAGAGGCGCGCATTAAGCGCCATTTGTAGTGGTCACCGCTTAACCATAAGTCGGTTAAATTACGGAACACCTTGCGCTCTACGATCTCGCTTTGTTGCAAGTGCGAGTGGTAATCAATGATGGGCAAATCGGCCGCAACATCATGATAAAGCTGCCGAGCGATTGCGGTGCTGAGTAAAAAATCTTTGTCCATAAATGTTGTCATGCTGAAATGGCCTCCGCGCCTCGAATGGCGACATGGCCACTCCATTAAGTTAAATTTCTAAGGACTTATGCAATCGCCCAGCGGCCTTGTGCTGTCCTGGCTGTGACGTTTTTTGCTGAAGTCTGGTCTTTTAATTAGGTGATGTTGTGATATATCAGTAGATTATTCGTAATATATCAGAAATGCAAGCGCAATCTGACGAATGACAGAAGGTCGCTTAGAGCGTGTATTTATTTGGAACGACCGAAGCCTGCCGAGAGTTGCACTTTGATCTATGGCAGCAAAACGGCGTTTTGAGGATGTATTGTTGATACTAGGAGTGGGAAATGCCACGCCCACGCTGTGGGGCGATACGGGGAAGGGCGGCCAAGAGTATCGAAGGCTACAACTTGGCAAGCTTTATTGATACCGATTGTAAAAAAATGCGTGGATCAATCGGAATATCTTATCCCGCGGTTAATCCATTCAATCTTTTATCACTGCAATATTGCGTTGATAGATATATTTTCTCTGGTATTCATCCAGCTTTTTTTGCCTCTACTGTTGGTGGCTGCGATGCGCTTTTTTCACCTGGTTTGACAACCACCGTGCATGTCATCCCAGCCGCCAGCGTGATCCCGTCTGGCACTTTATCGATATGAATTCTGACTGGTACGCGTTGCGCCAGTCGCACCCAGTTGAAGCTTGGGTTCACGTTTGCCAGTCCATTGCTACTAGGCCCGTTGTCGCGATCGGTGATGCCGCGGGCGATACTTTCAATGTGTCCGGTCAAAAGCTTGTCGCTGCCCAGAAGACGCATTTCGGCCTTGTCACCAACTTGCATCAACGGGAGTTTATTTTCTTCAAAATAGCCGTAAATCCAAAATGAATTAGCGTCAATCACTGTCATTTTAGGAACACCAACCTGGGCAAAATCGCCAGCGTGAACGTTGAGGTTAGCAACCCAGCCATCGGCCGGTGCGAGCACGTTAGTGCGCTCAAGATTGAGTTTTGCCATGTCGCGTGATGCCAATGCCGCCCGATGCACCGCTTCAGCGGCCGATGCGTCGGAACTGGAATTTTCGCGACTTTCATTTGAAATAACATCACCGTCAAGCATGGCACGGCGCGCTGCATCGCGCTGTTTAATTGTCAGCGCAACGCGGCTTTGGGCCACCATTGCGTCGGCTTGCACCAATGCCAGCGCGTAGTGGGCCGGATCTATTTTCATCAGGATGTCGCCTTTGTGGACGTAGGCATTGTCGCCGACCGGTACTTCGATCACGCGACCGGCGACATCGGCAGCAACACTAATGACATCTGCGCGGACTCTACCGTCACGGGTCCATGGTGAATTCATGTAGTGATCCCACAGCGCTCGGGTCAACCAGCAGGCAATGACGACGACGATCAGTGTGATGACGATTTTTAGGACGTTTTTAATAAATAGCGATAAGTTCATATGAGTCTCAAGCAGCGTGCAGTAAAAGGCCAAAACCACCAAAAATACAAAAAAACATGGCAATCCTAAACAGACTAGGATGCCAGACGAAACGATACAGACGTAATCGCGTTAGTAGCCAGTCAACGCCGAATTGCAAGATGACACAGCCAATGAATACAGCAAGCAGGGTCGGTACGAGGGCATCAAAAATTGCGATTTCACGGGGCATTGTCAGATCCTGATGATGAAGTGTTGCGCATTGGATCAGTTGGGCCGTGCTCCAGAAGCGAAGTTCGGATCAGATGGAGATTGGCCAAGACTGCGGAGTAATTTTGCAAGGCCTGAATCTGCACCGTGGAAACGACACGGCAAGCGGCAATAGCAGCGATAACAGCCACCAATGCACTGTCCATATTACGCGGATTAGGGCGGGAAAAGAATTGCGAAACGGTGGTGATACTGCGTTCAATCGCGGTATGGGCATAATTGACCGACTCTGTGGACTGTGCCGATTGATCCTGTATGACGGACATGTTATTTCGGTAGCGGTTTTGCGGGGCGATATCTTCTCGCAAGTGAATTACCGCACGCCCGATTTCAAACACGGAGAGTAACCATGTCATGACTTCCCGATCATCATCACTTGGCACCAAATGCCCCATGGCAAACCGTCCGACCAGATCACGCGTACCACTTTCGAAGCGTGCCAATAAACCGGTAAGAGGTTTATTGCAGCCTTCGACTACCTGGCGCCGTAGCGCTCGGATCAGTCTTGCTCGTTCCCAGCGACTATCGACAGGGTCGATAATCATATACATCGCTGCGGCGATCGCGCATCCAATCAGACCACCTGTCATGCCATTCAAAAAGCCGACATAGTCGAACTCATAGACATTGCCTACCGCGGCATAGGACAGAAAAAATAACAGCATTCCCAAGCCGGGTCCTGTGTATTTCGGTTTGGCAGCAAGCCATGAAAAAAAGAGCAAAAATGGTGTCAGCGATAAGCACAACATAACGAAATTTTGCGCGCCGGGCTGAATGTAATACGCGCAGATAAAGCCACAAACGCCGCCGATGAATGCGCCTTGCATAAAGCCGATAACGGTTTTGGTCGGGGATGGCGACGCCGCAAATAAGGCGCTGACGACGGTGGCGAACACTACGGCATCCACGCCTGAAGGCCAGCCGGTTTGCCACCAAAACAGCATCGATACGCCGAAACCGATCATTGCCCTTAACGATGACATGGCCACCATGATGGGATCGGTACGATTGACGTAATGAGCGGTGAGGGCGATATCCGCGGGTAATGTATGGTCGCGCGCCAGCACGGCGTTGTGAACCCGCGTGTAAAGACGCAATTCATCGGTAAAACGTTGTAATAAGGCCGCGGCGGCATCGAAGTCTAGCAAGGCATCGTTGATGTAAGTCTCATCAAGGTGCAGCATTTCGGCAAAGCTCAATGTTAATCCACGCCGTAACGCAGCAAGCCGTTCTGAAAGTTGTTGGCGGCATTCCTGCAACTTCAGCGGGATATCGACTCGGCTGTTGCTCATAATGCTAACAATGGCGTTGTACTCCATCATCACGGCATTAAATGTATTTATTTTTCCGGTATTTTGTAGTCGTAGAAAAAGTTGGTCAAGGGAGTGAAAGGTGGTGGAGACCGTCATGAACGTCGTATTTAACAGACGTAAATGGTCTGCTTTTACATGGCCAGTTGAACTTTCGAAAGTCGATGAGGTGCGCAGACTTTCTAGCGCGATGACCTCGCCGATGAGGCGCAGCATCAAGCTATCGCGATCCAATTGCGAGCGTTGAGAATGCGGGTCGATTGCGTTGTTTTGCACAAACGTAGAAAAATGGGCGAAGCGATGAGCGACCGTGGCAAGAATCATTTCTGACAGACGTTTAGGAAACAATACGTCGCTAACGACGCCAGCACATAGCAACCCCAACACTACTTCGCTGAGCCGTGTTGCGGCGATATCGAACGCATTAGCCGGGTCTAGCGCAGCCGGTAAACCAACGATCACCAGGGTATAACCGGCCAGTACAAACGCGTAAGACTGAAAGTTGCGGAAAGTAATTGCGCCCGCAGTGCAAAATCCCATCCAACACATTCCAGCAATCAAAAATAGTACCGGTTCCTGCGTGAAGCAGGCCGCCATTACCAGAGAAAATACTACGCCGATGAAGGTGCCGATGAAACGGTAGAAACCTTTCGCCATGACCAGCCCGCTACCCGGCTGGGTCACAATCACGACGGTGACCATCGCGGTGGATGGCTTGGATAAATTGAATAACATCGACAAACCCATCGCCAGAAAAATCGCTAGCAACATTTTTGTCATGTGTAACAGAGTCGGCGCTTGCGCGTGAATCCAGGCACCGCTGATTTTTTTCAAGCGCGGTAACCACGCGTCATTGGCGCTATCCAGTTTTTGGGCGAGTTCACTCATGGCGTGAGGTCAGCCTTATTTAGCGAAAGAGGCAGCTTTTGCAACCTCAACTTTGGGATGCGGCAAATCGTCACCAAGTCCGCCGCCCAGTGCTTGCATGAGTTGTGCCCATGCATCCAAATATGCGGCGCGGGTTTGTGCGACACGTTGCTGCTCTTGCAGCAACGCCGTTTGAGTTTGAATGACATTGAGATAGGAGGTAAGACCCGCCTTAAACGCACGCTGCGCAAAACTTGCCGATTTTTCGGCGAGTGCCATAGCGCGTTCGGATTGATTGCGCTGCAACTCAACAGATTTCAATTTGACGATCTGGTCGGCCACGCTTTGCAACGACTGCAACAAGGTATTGTTGTAGGTCTCAATAGCAGCATCCAGCGTCGCCGTTTGTGCGCCCAGATTAGCGCGCAAACGGCCGCCATCAAAGATGGGCAACGAGATTGCAGGGGCAAAACCACGAACATTGGAGTCGGTGGTCAGGAAGCGGCTTAAGCCGATTGATTCGAACCCGATGAAAGCCGAAATATTGATATCAGGATAAAACGCTGCCTTGGCGACGGCGATGTTTTTGGTCAGCGATTCGACGCGCCAGCGTTGAGCAATAACGTCAGGACGCCGCCCGATTAGATTGGCCGGCACATTGTCGGGAAGGCTGATCGGTAGTTCTGCGTTACTGGCAAGTTGACTATTCACCATACTGCGCGATAGGATCGGACGCGCTATAGCGTCGCCAGCGGAGGGCCCTTGGCCCGTCAACGCGGCAATTTGATTGCGCGAAAGCGCGATGGCTTCGTTGATCTTTTCAATCGCAGCGCGGGTGGTCGGTAAGCTGGTTTCGGCTTGATTCACCTCAAGCCCGGTACCGATGCCAGCATGCAGGCGACGTTGTGCAATGTTAGCGATAGCTTGCTGCTGTGCCAGCGATGCTTCGGCAATATCTTTTAGTACAAACTGGGATGCGAGCTGCAAATAGCTGCGCACTACCATGCCTTCCAGATTCAGTTGTGCCGCACGTGCCTCTGCCGCGCTGACGTGTACATTATCAAGCGCAGCTTCCAATGTGTTGCGATCCTTATCCCATAGATCGAGGTTATAACTGGCCTTGATGCGTGCATCGTTGCTCCAGTCCCAACCGCCACCTAACGGTGCTGGATATAAGCCGTCGGTGGTGAACAATTCGCGCGTGACTGACGCTGCGGCACCAACCTTCGGTAAGGTTCCCGCTTCTGCCACACCAGCCAACGCGGTGGCCTGACGAATCCGCGCTTGGGCGATTTTAATAGATGGGCTGTCCGCAATTGCCTGTTTTACCAGCGTATCGAGTTGCGGGTCGCGGTAAGCTTTCCACCAGGTGACGGTCGGCCATTGTGCGTTTATTTGCGTGGCGGTCATGGCTGCGCTGTTATTGAGTGCGCGGCCGTCGATGCTCTGACCATCGCTGAGTTTGGCGATAGGGTCGATGCCTGAATAACTTGCACACCCGCTAAGCGAAACTGCCAAAGTGCTGGCAACGAGAAATCCGTTGGTCGATTTTGATGTCAGCCATGATGTCAGCAATGCTGTCAGCGAAGCGAAGGAGCGTTTCGGAGATAACGGCGCTGGACATGAATCTGTTAGCAGATGCTGAGGCAAGAAGGAAGCTAGGAACCACATGGTGAAACCCGATGAGTGATGAGATGTTGCTACGCGTATCAGTAACTACATCAGTTCGCATTTTGAATACGTGCTTACGTGATTGTTGTACTAGCCGCTTATTTTTTATGAAAAGTCACAACTATCTAATCACGACTATCTAAAGTGTTAATAAAACAGCAAAACGCCACTTGTGGTGGCGTTTTTTTTAGCAGCGATATTCATACTATCGCATACCTGTCTTTGACTCGGTTGATTAGTTGCCCGTGTTAATTGACATATCTGTTTTTTCAGAAACTTGTTGTTCAACCTGAGCGCGTGTTAGCGAGCTTTGTTCTGAAGGCAGAATTGGATAACGGGCGTGGTTTTGATTCAACAAACCTTGTGCTTGTGCTGCCACTAATTCGGTCTTCACTTCGGCGCGGGTTTTGGTTGAAACGAAATGATCATCCGCAGGGTAAGGCATTTCAGCAAAAGCACTACCAGCGGCAGCTAAGACAACTAAACCAGCGATCAATTGTTTGGTGTTCATATATTTCTCCATAAAGTTAATTTCAACACCGGGCTTGGCGGAACGGGCGATTAACGCCTATCGGGTCCTGCCTCAGTGAACGAGTACTTCTTTACTTTCTTCCGCCTGACTGTGTCATATTGGCGGGAAGCTGTTGTCGTTTCCTCGATGAAATGAATTATAAATAATCCTTTCCCGTCAATAAACAGCAAAATTCATAATTCACTATTTCATTATTAGAAATAATAAAGGGGTTGAAATTTTGGGTGGTGTTTCCATTTGTTGTATCGGGAAAACTTTTTGGTAGGGTCTTCTGGCTCGGCTAAGGGGAAATAGCAAGATGGATAGGCGCGAAAGGCAATCACCAAGCGACATGCAGCAGGTCGCGAAGGCGAATGGAAGCTATTGCTAATCTTCCACCCGGTGCACTGCAAAAAGTAACGTTAATAGCGCGACGCATTAACGGAGGCGTTCTTAGCGCGAAGGTCCGTAAAGGATGTGCGACGAATTCCAACAAGTGGGTTGTCAGGTCGCTGGCTGGGGGGTGTCCATTAACGCTTTAAGAGGTTGTCATATTATCTATATTGCATGTCTTTGCTTTATTTTTCGTCTCCAGATGACATGATAATTCCTCCGCCCAGACAAACATCGCCGTCATATAGCACTGCAGACTGTCCCGGCGTGACTGCCCATTGGGCAGCGTCGAAGTTGAGGGAAAAAGTTTCGGTCGTGTCAGCTGCGGTATTGGCGAAGTTGCCATTAAAGTTACATGCCATATCGGCCTGGCGATAGCGGGTCTTTGCAGATAATTGCGCTTGTTTTGGCGCTTCACCTGCGACCCAACTGACTTGTCCCGCCTCTAACGTCGATGAGAGCAGCCAAGGATGATCGTGGCCTTGCACTATGTGCAGCGTGTTACTTTCAATGTCTTTTTTTGCGACGTACCAAGGGTCGCTATCACCAGCAGCATTTTTATGTGACTGCATTCCACCAATGCCGATTCCTTTGCGCTGGCCGAGTGTGTAAAAACTCAGGCCAACGTGTTCACCAACGGTGTCGCCAGCGTCGGTTTTCATCGGGCCGGGTTGATACGAAAGATAGCGATTCAAGAATTCTCGAAACGGCCGTTCACCAATAAAACAGATACCTGTCGAATCTTTCTTTTTTGCGTTCGGGAGCTGAATTTGTTCAGCGATTTTACGTACTTCCGTTTTCTGGATTTCGCCCAGAGGAAATAAGGTCTTCGACAATTGGGCCTGATTCAGCCGATGCAAAAAATAACTCTGATCTTTGCTGGCATCCAGCGCTTTTAATAACTCAAAATTGCCAGCTGGCGCTTGACGTACGCGGGCATAATGGCCGGTCGCGATCAGGTCAGCGCCGAGCTTCATTGCGTGATCAAGAAAGGCTTTAAATTTGATCTCGGCATTACACAATACGTCAGGATTCGGGGTGCGACCGGCTTGATATTCGCGCAAAAATTCTGCGAAGACGCGATCTTTGTACTCAGCCGCAAAGTTGACAGCTTCAATATCTACGCCGATGACGTCGGCGACGCTGACAGCATCAATCCAGTCCTCCCGTGTTGAGCAATATTCGGAGTCGTCATCATCCTCCCAATTTTTCATGAACAGGCCGATCACTTCATAGCCTTGTTGCTTCAATAGCCATGCCGAGACGGACGAATCGACACCGCCCGACATGCCGATAACGACGCGTTTTTTTGCTTTAGACATGGTCGCTCCCGCTGTCATTGTGATGGGTGAGCGCGCTGGCGTGGGTGTGCAGCGTTGATAGCGGCACTCGGTCGCCACGCAAGTAATCATCTATACATTGCAGAACCTGCGGACTGCGATGGCGTTCTGGACAAGCGGCTAATTCATCTCGCGACATCCACAGCACGCCGACAATACCCTCGTCGAGTGGTTGGTTGTGTATTTTGCCGACAGTGCCACAAAATACAAATCGTAAATATGTGGCACTTTCGCCTGTGCGGGCAGAGTAATAGCTGGCCAGATAGGTACCAATTAACGCAGTTGGGGTGAAATCGTGTGCAGTTTCTTCCAACGTTTCCCGCACCACCGCCTGAATCAGTGATTCATGGGGATCCAGGTGCCCGGCCGGCTGATTAATACGAAGGCCGTCATTTGTGTGTTCTTCTACTAACAAAAAATGGCCGTCACGCTCAATAATGGCTGCTACCGTGGCAGAGGGTTTCCAAACTTCAGTCATAAATTCCTCGGGTAATCCGACATTTTAACGTGGCTGTCAAATTTTCGATCAAACCCCTTCAATATCGTGTATCCACCACAACAGAATGCCGATGTTCATTAAATGACGACCTGATAGAGCGTTATGACTAGTTTCATATTGTTTAGCAATAAATATTCCGTGTAATATCCCTACCACCCGTTATCGGAGCGCGCTGTCTGAATTGATTGGACTCTCTACGGTAGATTGGCATTGACGTTGTCGTTGTCGCTGTCGTTGTGTCATTCAGTATGGTTTAGCATCGTGGTATATCATCTGTTGGCAACAAATTAATAGTGTGTATTTACCACAAGAATTTTTACACAATAAGGGAGAATCTTATGAAAATCGGCATCCCCGCCGAAACGCGGCCTGGCGAAACCCGGGTTGCAGCGACCCCAGAGACGGTCAAAAAGTTAGTAGCAGCAAAGCATCACGTTGTAGTGCAAGCTGGTGCCGGTATCTCGTCGAGTATCACTGACGAGGCTTATGCAGCGGCTGGTGCGCAAATTGGCACTGTCGCAGACGCGTTTGGTGTAGAGACGGTGTTAAAAGTACGTGCTCCTGCGGTAGAAGAGTACGCGCATCTCAAAAGCGGCACGGTCATTATCGGCATGTTGAACCCTTTTGATGCCGAAAACATTGTTGTAATGGCAAGCCATGGTCTGACGGCTTTTGCACTCGAAGCCGCACCGCGGACTTCACGTGCACAATCGATGGACGTTCTTTCGTCCCAGGCGAACATTGCTGGCTACAAAGCGGTGCTGATGGCGGCGAATACCTACCAACGCTTCATGCCGATGTTGATGACCGCCGCCGGAACCGTCAAGGCCGCGCGGATGCTGATCATGGGCGCGGGTGTGGCCGGTTTGCAGGCAATCGCTACGGCAAAACGTTTGGGCGCAGTAATTGAAGCATCCGACGTGCGGCCAGCGGTAAAAGAGCAGATTGAGTCTCTGGGCGCCAAGTTTCTCGATGTGCCTTTTATTACTGATGAAGAGAAAGAAATCGCCCAAGGCGTCGGTGGATATGCACGCCAAATGCCAGCGGACTGGATGCGACGTCAGGCTGAGTTGGTGCATGAGCGCGCCAAATTAGCCGACATCATTATCACAACGGCATTGATTCCTGGTCGCAAAGCACCCATTCTGATCAGTGAAGAGACCGTCAAGGCGATGAAGCCAGGGTCGGTGATTCTCGATATGGCAGTCGATCAAGGTGGCAATTGTCCCTTATCGGAATCTGGCAAGACCGTCATCAAGCACGGCGTGCACATTATCGGCGAAGGCAATCTGGCAGCGCTAGTGGCCGCGGATGCCTCGGCGCTGTATTCCCGCAATGTACTGGATTTCTTAAAGTTGATCGTCAATCCTGAGGGTGGATTGGTGATTAACCGTGAAGACGATATTGTTGTCGCGACCTTGTTGTGCAGCGGCGGTGAAGTTCTTCGCAAATAACATTACATATTTTCGGTGGATCTGCGCAGGTAAAAACGGGCAGACACCATCGAACACAGGAGAAAGAAGTAATGCAACGCATCATGTTACGCGCGAAAATTCATCGCGCAACTGTTACCCAAGCCGACCTTCATTACGAGGGATCATGTGGTATTGATCCAGACCTGCTGGAAGCGGCCGATATTATTGAGGGCGAAAAAATCGAACTTTATAATGTCAATAATGGTCAGCGCTTTTCGACCTATGCAATCCGTGCCGAGCGCGGCAGCGGTGCGATTGCGCTCAACGGCGCTGCCGCCCGTTGCGCCCATCTGGGAGATTTGTTGATTATTTGTACGTATTCCCCATTTTCGGATGCGGATGCGGCGATTTACGTACCGAAAGTTGTATTTGTCGACGATAAAAATCGCATGACAGGGATGAAATAAGGCTAACCGATAGCAACCGCATACCAACCATTTTGAATCTGCGGTCTGTCAAAAAATAAGGGGGAGAACACATGGAAGTGTCGCACACCATCACCAATTTGATCATCTTTGTACTGGCGATCTATGTCGGTTATCACGTGGTCTGGACTGTCACACCGGCGTTACATACGCCGTTGATGGCCGTTACCAATGCGATTTCTGCGATCATTATTATCGGCGCAATGTTGGCCGCCGGATTGACTGAAGGTCTGGTCGGTCAGATCGCCGGAACATTAGCTGTCGCACTCGCTGCGGTCAATGTGTTCGGTGGCTTTTTGGTCACGCAGCGCATGTTGGAAATGTTCAAGAAAAAAGAGCCTAAGACCAAAGCTGCAGATGCAGATACCAATAAGGGAGCGCATTAATGGGTGCCGAAATCGCTAACTTGTTAAGTATGAATCTGGTCACAATGTTTTATCTGATTGCGTCGGTTTGTTTTATCCAGGCGCTAAAGGGTCTATCGCATCCGTCCACTGCACGGCGCGGAAACGCGTTCGGTATGGGTGGGATGGCGCTGGCGATTGTGACCACGATAGCGTTGATCATCAAATTGAAAGTTGAATCGCAAGGTGCTGGATTTGGCTTCTGGCTGGTCGCTGGTGGTGTAGTAGTCGGTGGCGGTATTGGCGCGTATCTGGCCAAAAGCGTTGAGATGACTAAAATGCCGGAATTGGTTGCAGCGATGCATTCGTTGATTGGTCTGGCTGCGGTTTGTATCGCGGTCGCAGCGGTCTCGGAGCCTTGGGCTTTCGGGATTGCGGCGCATGGTGCGGCATTGCCAGTCGGTAATCGCATCGAACTGTTTATTGGTACTTTTGTAGGTGCCATTACATTTTCTGGTTCGGTCATCGCATTTGGTAAACTTTCTGGAAAATACAAGTTCCGTCTGTTTCAGGGTGCGCCGGTAAGTTTTGCCGGTCAGCACTTTATTAATCTGTTGCTGGCTGTAGCAATGCTGATTCTGGGCATTATCTTTGTCATGACGCAAGCATGGCTGCCATTTATTTTGATGGCGCTCATCGCGTTTGTACTCGGCGTACTGATCATCATTCCAATCGGTGGCGCGGATATGCCGGTGGTCGTGTCGATGCTGAACAGTTACTCTGGTTGGGCAGCGGCCGGAATCGGTTTCTCGCTCAACAATTCGATGCTGATTATTGCCGGTTCACTGGTCGGTTCTTCCGGTGCGATTTTGTCTTACATCATGTGCAAGGCGATGAATCGTTCGTTCTTTAATGTGATTCTGGGTGGCTTTGGTGGCGACACGAGTGCCGTTGCCGCCGCCGGGTCGCAAGTTCAGCGTCCAGTCAAATCCGGCTCGGCTGATGACGCTGCGTTTCTGCTAGGTAACGCAGAAACTGTCATCATCGTTCCTGGTTATGGCTTGGCTGTAGCACGCGCGCAACATGCGTTAAAGGAACTGACCGAGAAGCTGACGCACAAAGGCGTGATCGTGAAGTATGCGATCCATCCGGTGGCAGGACGTATGCCGGGACACATGAACGTACTGCTGGCAGAAGCCGAAGTGCCGTACGATCAAGTGTTCGAGATGGAAGACATCAACAACGATTTCAGTCAGGCTGATGTGGTGCTGGTGCTGGGTGCGAATGATGTGGTTAATCCTGCTGCTAAAGATCCAAAATCATCGATTGCAGGCATGCCGATTCTGGAAGTCTACAAAGCCAAAACCGTCATCGTCAACAAACGCTCAATGGCCTCTGGTTATGCCGGTCTGGACAACGAGTTGTTCTATATGGATAAAACCATGATGGTGTTTGGGGATGCTAAGAAGGTGATTGAGGCGATGGTGAAAGCGGTCGAATAAATCTCGTGTTTGTACGTATAAAACCGCGTTGATGAATACACATTCATCAGCGCGGTTTTTTATTGGAGCGATTTTTGTTGCGTTGGCTTAAATTAATTTTCTCACTATATTTTGCATGAAGTCCCTTTTTATAATAAATTCAGCCAGATTCTTCTTCTTGTATTTTTGATTTATTTTCTGGAAATCTTTCCATCGCAAAATACTTTTTCCCATTTTTCATGGAATACTACGTTTTTGAGGTTTGTAGATGTTAAATATTGCCTTTTAGGTAGTTTTATTGATTCTCCAGCAAGCCTTGTTATTTCTTGGGGCGTCGCTGGAAATAACGCTTTGAAGCGCTCAGTTTTTCCCGTGCGTGCAGTGCGTCAGGACTTCCGAAATAAGTCGTGTAATTGCTTGTATGTGAGGATGATCTATCTAATTTCGGTGCAAAATAATAGTTGTATTTTGTGCCTTTAAAAAATCTACAAAGGTTCTGATGATTAAAATTAATAACATTATTGATGTGGACAATGCTGCGCCGTTTGTTTTATTCGGTGGGATCAACGTCCTCGAATCAAAAGATTTTGCCTTGCGTACTTGTGAGGAATACGTCCGTGTCACCCAGAAGCTTGGTATTCCGTTCGTATTTAAAGCTAGTTTCGATAAAGCTAATCGCTCTTCGATTCACTCTTACCGCGGTCCGGGGCTTGAAGAGGGGCTAAAGATATTCGAAGCAGTCAAGTCGACCTTTGGCGTACCTATCATCACTGACGTGCATGAATCGTGGCAAGCAGCACCCTTGGCGGAAGTTGTTGATGTATTGCAGTTGCCGGCTTTTCTGGCGCGCCAAACCGATCTGGTGGTCGCGTTAGCGAAGACCGGGCGGGTGATCAATATTAAGAAGCCACAATTTTTGAGTCCAACGCAAGTGGCTAACATCGTCGAAAAATTTAAAGAAGCAGGTAACGATCAACTCATCTTATGTGATCGCGGTACCTGTTTTGGATATGATAATCTGGTGGTGGATATGCTAGGTTTTGGTGTTATGAAAAAGGTCTGCAATGATCTGCCGATTATCTTCGATGTGACGCATGCACTACAGCAGCGCGATCCGATGGGAGCCGCTTCAGGCGGTCGGCGTCAGCAAGTTGCTGAGTTGGCTCGCGCTGGTCTGGCTACCGGGCTTGCGGGTCTTTTTTTAGAGGCGCATCCAGATCCCGACTCGGCTAAATGTGATGGACCAAGCGCATTACCTCTCGATAAGTTGGAGCCTTTCCTGCTACAACTTAAGGCTTTGGACGATTTGGTTAAATCGTTTGCTCCGCTGAGCATTATTTGAGTAAGCACATGGTCATGTCATGTGTCAGGTAATGAATCGATGATCTTGGTCTGAGTTGCCAGACACGCAGATCGGCATTTAATAAATTTATCAGATGCCGATTAAAACGCTCAAATTGATCTCAACGCCGCCCAAACATCATCTGCTCAGCCAGCATATTTTTCGCTGGCTTGATTGCGTCTACAAGACCTAGTGATAACCCGAGTAGTGTTTGCGAGAGTGCGCCTTGTGGTGCACTGGCAAAAACCCTTGCCATCAGGTCGGTCATATGAATCGTCATGCTGCGATCGGTTTTTCTACTGTTAGAAAATTTCTCCAACGTTAAAGGTGAAACTTCTTGCGCCAACAATTTCGCCAGGACGGCTGCGTCGCGCAAGCCCAGATTAAGACCTTGGCCAGCGACGGGATGCAGTGTTTGTGCGGCATTGCCAATGGCGACCGTGTGTACTGAAGTGGCGGGATGGGCATTTAAGCCCAGGGGGAAACTATTGCGAGACGACATACGAATGAAGTGTCCGACTCGACCGCCAAAAGCATTTTCAAGTGCTTTCAGAAATAGTTCATCAGGCAGCGTGAGCAATTTCGCAGCGTTATCAGGACGTACGCACCAGACCAACGCGTAGCCATCATCTTGCGGCAAAAGCGCCAGCGGCCCTTGATCGGTGAAGCGCTCAAATGCGCGATGTGGAACAGGCGCACTGGTTTGCACGTGCGCGACAATAGCGATCTGATCGTAATCACGTTGTAATTCTTTGTTCGTTTGCGCGCCAAACAATCCGCCCTCAGCCTGCACCATTATCTTGCTGCGCAGCACGCGACCATCCGATAATGTGATGGTGACACCGTCGCTTTGTTCGTTGCTGGCGCTGACCTGAACTGGACGCAGCAAAGTAATACCATGTAATTCGGGTAACGCGGTCAATGTCGTAATCAAATCGCCATAACGGCAAACGTAGCCTAATGCCGGTATTTGATAGTCGGCGCGCTCAATGAGCGTGCGGCCGAAATGCCCCCGACGCGAAACATGGATTTGATGAATCGCGGTCGCCGCTAACGGCCACGCGCGGACATCTTCCAGAATTTGACGGCTGCCATACGAGAGGGCAATTGCGCGTGGATCAAGGCGCGCCTGATCAATGGTTTTTCCATCGATCAGGGCAATGCGATCCGGTGCGACGCCGCGCTTGATTAACAGGGCGGCGAGTGTGACGCCAACCGGACCGGCTCCACAAATGGCGATGTCTGTATGCAGCGGTATATGTGTGTTGTCTGTCATTATCAGGTGGTTATTTCCGCATCAGCGCTTCGATATCAGCAACAGTGCGTGGTGCGCCAGTGGTCATGAGTTCGCAGCCCGTGTTGGTGATTAAAGCATCGTCTTCAATCCGGATGCCGATGTTCCAGTATTTTTCTGGAACGCCTTCTGCCGGTCGCACATAAATACCCGGTTCGATAGTGGTCACCATGCCGGGTTGCAAACCACGCCAGGGTTTCGGTTCGCCTTCAGCGATTGACGCATCCAGGTCGCGATATTCGCCGACATCGTGCACATCCATGCCCAGCCAATGACCGGTGCGATGCATATAAAATTGCCTGAAATCACCGTTGGTAATGACGTCATCCAGTGACCCGACTTTGTTTTTGTTGAGCAGTCCTGTATCCAGCATGCCTTGTGCCAGTACGCGAACGGCGGCGTCATGACCGTCCATAAAATGCTTGCCCGGACGCGTAACTTCAATGGCAGCATTTTGCGAGGCCAGCACAATCTCGTAGAGTTCTTTTTGCGGGCCGGAGAAGATGCCGTTTGCAGGAAAAGTGCGCGTAATATCACCCGCATAGCTATCGAATTCGCAGCCAGCATCAATGAGAACCAGATCGCCGTCTTTCAGGATCGCATCGCTGGCGCGGTAGTGCAGGACGCAAGCATTAGCGCCGGTAGCGACAATCGATCCGTAGGCGGGATATTGCGACCCCTGGCGACGGAATTCGTGGAGCAATTCTGCTTCAAGTTCGTATTCGCGCAAACCAGGTCCGGAGAATCGCATGGCGCGACAATGACCTTCAGCGGAAATCTCACCGGCCCGTCGCATCAAGGCGATTTCATCGGCGTCTTTGAACAAGCGCATTTCGTCCATCAATACCTGAACGTTATGGATGGCAGACGGGGCAACAACCCCGGCGCGACCCATGGCACGCACGCTGCCTAACCAACCTTGCAGTTTTTCATCGTATTCGCTCTGATGGCCAAGTGCATAAAAAACGGAGGGCGTATCGGCCAACAGTTTTGGCATTTCAGTGGACAGCGATTCGATCGGAAATGTGGCATCAAAGCCAAATTTTTCGCGTGCAGCAACAGGACCATAACGGACGCCATCCCAGATTTCGCGTTCCAGATTTTTTTCACGGCAAAATAAAATGGCTTTTGGATGCTCTCCCGCGATTAGCACGACGACCGCTTCCGGCTCCATAAAGCCTGACAGATAATAGAAATAGCTGTCGTGGCGATAAGGATAGTCGGCATCGCGGTTGCGCATGACTTCAGGTGCAGTCGGAATGATCGCGACGCCACCACCCTTGGCTTGCATCAGGGCGATTAGCTGGGCACGTCGTGTGGAGTAAGGGGTCATGTGCATCCTTGCGTTTGAGTTAATGTCGATGATGCGCGCTATGTCGGGAAGTACCGGTCATTTGATGCTGATCTTAATGTTGCAACAAATCGTTGCAACAAATCGTTGCTACGAATGCTTGCGGCAGCCGCCTGGAAATTGCGGCCTTTTTTACAAAATGTGTTTACAACGGTGCGTTCAATTGCTCCAGCCGCGCGATAGTGCCAACATCCGTCCAGTCTCCACGATACACCTCTCCACCGATTTGGTTGAGATCAGCATATTGCCGCAATATTGGTGCCAGTTTTCCGAATTCGCCCGCAGCAATGGAATCGAACATCATCGGACGGAAGACGCCGATGCCGGAATAAGTGAAGCGCGGTTCGCCTTCGTTTCCTTTATTGGAGACTGAAAAGCTGTTGACTACAAAGTCTCCTTCGGGATGATGCGCCGGATTTTTTACCAGATATAACCATGCTACATCGCGGGTTTCAATCGGGTGGGGAACGCCCCATAAGTCGTTATCTTCTAACGTAGTTTTAACCTGTTCAAAATTAAAGTAAGGGCAGTAAATGTCGGCGGAGACTGCGACAAATGCCGCATCGCCGAGCAAATGGCGGGCCTTCGCGACGGCGCCGGCGGTCTCCAGCGCTGTGCCTTCGGCTGAATAGGTGATTTTGGCACCGTATTTGCTGCCATCACCGATGGTATCTTCAATTAATTGGCCCAGGTGAGCGTGATTAATAATGATGTCGGTGATGCCCGCGCGCACCAGATTGACGATATGCCAGACGATGAGTGGACGGCCGCGGACTTTTAAAAGCGGCTTGGGGGTGGTATCGGTCAGCGGGCGCATGCGCTCTCCGCGACCGGCGGCAAAAATCATTGCTTTCATGGAATGCTCGGTGTCTCAGTTATTTTGTTAGCGTATTTATACGTCAATATATTCAACAAAAAATAGTGGTTGAACTGGTTTAAAAATACTGGTTTAGAACGTATAGCCAATTTTCTGTGGCGTGTCTTCCAGTTTATCAATCAAGCGAACCAGGGGAATCAATTCGCGATAGCGCAATGCCGCTTTTCGGACATAGTCCATAACCTGCGGAATGTGTTGCATGTATTCCGGCTTTCCATCGCGATAATTCAAGCGCGCAAATAATCCGAGAATTTTTAGATGACGCTGTAAGCCGATGTATTCAAAATCCCGATAAAAGGTGTCGATATCAGGGGCAACCGGTAAGCCGACGCGTTTGGCACGTTCCCAATAACGGATGACCCAATCGAGTACCTGTGCTTCGTCCCAGGAGCGATAGACATCGCGGAACAACGAAGCCAGGTCATACGTGATGGGCCCGTACAGCGCACCTTGAAAGTCTAGTACGCCAGGATTGCCGTTGGGCAATACCATTAAGTTGCGTGAGTGATAATCGCGGTGTACGTAGACTTGCGGTTGCGCCATATTGTTGGCCAGAATGACATTGAAGACGCCATCGAGGCTAGCGCTTTGCTCTGTGGTCAATGTGACATTTAAATGCTTGCCGATGTACCACTCAGAAAATATGTGTAATTCTTTTGATAAAAAAGCGCGGTCATATTCTGGCAGAACATCTGGTTTGCTATGCGTTTGCATTGTAACTAATGCATCAATTGCATCCAGATAGAGCGCGTTAGGGTCAGCTTTCTCATCATTGAGTTGTTGCAAATAAGTTGTCGGGCCGAGGTCGGATAACAACAAAAAACCGCGCTCAACGTCCTGCGCCAGAATGTCCGGCGTTGACATGCCCGCATTATGAAATAGGGCGGCAATTGAAATAAATGGGCGCACGTCCTCTTGCGGTTGAGGTGCATCCATCACTATCAAGGTTTTAGCATCGCCTGAATTAGCAGCATCAATGCGGAAATATCGTCTGAAACTGGCGTCAGCAGATGCAGGGCGGATCGACTCCGCCAGAGTAGGATGGTCAACTAAAGTTGATAACCAGTCAATTATTTGTGTCAGGCGCACATCCGGTGTAGCGGAAGTTAAAGAGGGCGTGCTTGGCGGCGTAGATTGAGGCGATAATTCAGGTGATGTCATTAAGCAGTCCAGGAATACGGTTGTAGGTAGTCAGTTCCCATATAATAAGGGATTAATTTTAAAAAATCCCTACGATGGCGTTTGCTCAATGCATTTCTTGACACGGTTTTCATCAGTATCCCTTTCACAATCGTCGCCGCAATCCTTGCTGTCGCCTCCACTTCGCTCGCCTTTTCGTGGGCATGTGGCCATGCGGAAACACCAGATGGTGCGGTTGCCCTTGCCGCGTATGCGACGTCTCGCATGGCTGATTGCCTCAGTACTAGCTTCTTCAGTGCCAATATTTGTGTCGTCGGCAGCGGTGGCGCAAACCACATTGGTCCGGCAGCCGCGCGTCGATGAGAGCAATTTGCCAACGACGGTGGAGGCCGAGCAGATGACGGGACGTCCTGATCGGGTGTTGAATCTCGACAACGATGTTGATCTAACACGTGGTCAGACAGAAGTTAAATCCGACAAGGGGACTTACCGGATCATCGAAAACGAAGTCGAAGCCCACGGTTGCGTGCGCATGAATCGTTACGGAGACGAATATACTGGAAACGATCTCAAGCTAAATATGGATTCGGGGCAGGGATTTTTGACGCAACCGACGTATAAATTTGGGATAAACGGAGGTCACGGCACCGCTGAACGTTATGATTTTCAGGATGAAGATCACGCTAGAGCGATTACGGGCACGTACACGACTTGTCCCGGTACTAACCCTGATTGGTACATTAAGTCCAGTACCATGGATATCGACAGCGGTCGTGGCGAAGGTTTAGCCCATGGTGGAGTGCTGTATTTTAAAGATGTGCCGATTCTGGCCTCACCTATTTTATCCTTCCCCCTGTCAAGCGACCGTCAATCCGGATTTTTGCCGCCGACGATTGGCGCCACCAGCACGGGCGGGTTCGAAGTCAGTATGCCGTATTACTTTAATATCGCGCCCAACCGAGACTTGACGTTCACCCCGAATGTGATTACCAAACGCGGTGTGCAGTTGGGCCTGGAAGGACGTTATCTTGGCGATACATACAGCGGGATAACCAAACTCGAATATCTGCCGAATGATCTGTTGACCAAGACCAATCGCTATGCGATTCAATCGAATCATACGCAGACCTTGGGTGGTGGCTTTGGCTTGGGATGGAATGTCAACTATGCATCCGACAATCAATATCCGGATGATTTCTCTCGGTCGATTACGCAAAGTGCACAACGCTTGTTGAACCGTGAATTAGACCTGACCTACGGTGGCGCATATGGCAACGTGTCCGCGGTGGCATCGCGTTACCAGGTTTTGCAAGATTATGACGCTAACGGGAATCCATTGATCGTGCGTCCATATGACCGGCTGCCGCAAGTGAGTTACAACTTCAGTCGTCAGGATGTCGGTGGATTTGACTGGTCTGTGAATGCGCAATACACCCGATTTAAGAATAGTTCTTACGATGTGCCAAAGACCATACAATTGCCGGGTGAGGGTGATCGTCTTTACATTAATCCGCAGATTTCCTATCCGATTATTGGTGCAAGTTATTTTTTGACACCAAAACTTCAATTGGATGCGACGTCGTACAGCCTCACGGATGTGGTGCCGGGTTCGCCGACGAGTTTTAGCCGTGTCTTGCCGACGTTCTCTCTCGATGGTGGTCTGACGTTTGAACGTGAGGCTAAATTGTTTGGTAATGCCGTGACACAAACGTTGGAGCCGCGGATGTTTTACGTGCGCACGCCGTACAAAGATCAAAATAACTATCCGCTGTTCGACACAGGCGTATCAGACTTTAATTTTGCGCAGATTTTTACTGAAAACAGCTTTTCCGGCCATGATCGTATTGGTGATGCAAATCAGCTAACCACAGCAATCACCTCCCGCTTTAT
Source organism: Glaciimonas sp. Gout2 (assembly GCF_035018905.1). NCBI lineage: Bacteria > Pseudomonadati > Pseudomonadota > Betaproteobacteria > Burkholderiales > Oxalobacteraceae > Glaciimonas > Glaciimonas sp. Gout2. Next base: position 140,431 of record NZ_JASJXA010000002.1, read on the forward strand.
CGAAGAAAGTGGCATTGAGCGTTTGCGCTTGGCAGTCGGTCAGCGCTTTTATTTCACACCACCGTTGGTATCTTTAGATAACAGTGTTGTCAATAGTCGCTCTGATTTATTACTTGGAGCCAGTGGTCAACTCACGCGCACTTTAGGGATAGATAGTAACCTCCAATACAGTCAAAGTATTAACACCGTTCAGCGTGCAAACTTCAGTATGCGCTGGCAGCCCGCGCCTAAAGAAGTGATTAATCTGGCTTACCGTCTGGATCGTACTCCGGCAGATGTTGCTCTCAATAATAACGAGATATTGAAGCAGGTTGATCTCTCGGCGCAGTGGCCGATAGCTAAACGCTGGTATGGTGTTGGTCGTATCAACTACTCGCTTCAGGATCGTCGGGTCGCTGAGGGGCTGATCGGAATAGAGTACAAAGCGGATTGTTGGGTTTTCCGCGTAGTAGCGCAGCGCACACCGACGTCTACGGCACAGACTAGCTCGGCATTATTTTTCCAGCTTGAATTGAATGGATTGACAAAACTCGGCTCTAATCCGATGCAGGCGTTAAAAGGCAGCATCCCAGGTTATCAGAATGTAAATCAACCAGACAAGATCATCAGTAATTGAATCCGTCATACTTATATATGAATGCTCTCATCACTATGCGCAAAACCAATCAGTCCAATCACTCCAATAAGCTGCAGCTAGCCTCGATCATTGTGGCAATGCTGTTTAGCGTCACATCCAGTGCGTGGGCACAAAAGCCAGCGGCGAGCCCATCAAGTCCGCCCGTCATGGCCTCACCAACTACTTCTGACACGGCGCCAGCGCCCTCAACTGCGCCCGCTTCGAGAGCAACAACGGCCAATACTCCGCAGACTATCGATGTCATCGTGGCGGTCGTTAACAACGAAGTTATCACGCGTCAGGAATTAGCCTTACGCCTGAAGGATGTGATTCAACGGATGAAAAGTCAGGGTATCGAAGCACCGCCACCGGCTGAATTGCAAAAACAACTGTTGGAGCGCCTGATTCTTGAGCGCGCACAAGTGCAGGCAGCCAAAGAATTAGGCTTGTCAGTTGATGACAAAATGCTGGATGCTGCCATTGGCCGTATTGCGGAACAAAACAAGCTGTCCATGAGCGACTTCCGCAAGCAATTGGTTCATGACAATATTCCGTATCCTGCTTTTCGAGATGACATTCGCCGCGAAATTTTGCTACAACGTTTACGTGAGCGGGAAGTCGACAACAAGATTCAAATTACCGAATCAGAAGTCGACAATTACATGATCGCTGAAGCTAGCAACAAGCAATCGCAACAAGCGCAGCAGGAGTTAAACCTGGCGCAAATTTTAGTGCGGGTACCAGAAAATGCCTCGCCAGCGCAAGTCAGCGCCCGACGCAAGCGTGCTGAAGAGGTCTTGCAGCAACTTAAATCAGGCGGAAATTTTGGCAAAATTGCGGCAACCTACTCTGATGCACCCGATGCATTGACCGGTGGAGAACTGGGATGGCGTTCACAGGATCGTTTGCCAAAAATGTTTCTTGATGCAGCCGCCACGCTGACGCCAGGACAGGTCTCACCTATCTTGCAGAGTGCAAACGGATTTTACGTCATCCGACTTAACGACAAACGTGCTGCTACCAATGTTGAAAAACCAGCCGCTGCGCCAGTTGAGCAAACGCATGCGCGCCATATTTTGATCAAGGTTACGCCAACAGTTTCCGCTGCAGAAGCGAAAAAGCGCTTGCTTGAATTAAAAGATCGTCTGGATAATCATGCTGCGAAATTTGAGGATCTGGCAAAACTCTACTCAAATGATCTGTCAGCATCTAAAGGTGGCGATCTTGGTTGGATTTATCCTGGCGACACGGTACCTGAATTTCAGCGCGCCATGGACGCTTTGAAACCCGGACAAATTAGTGAGCCGATTGAAACACCTTTCGGTTATCACCTGATTCAGGTGTTGGAACGCAAAACCGACACTGTTTCGGCTGATCGTAAGCGACTCGCGGCCCGTGCTGCCATTCGTGACCGAAAAACGGAAGAAGCTACCAATGACTGGTTGCGTGAGCTACGCGATCGCGCTTATGTTGAATACCGTACCGAAGATAATAATTGATCGTTAGCCCCGCGCGCATCGAGACTTCCTGTGAGTGCGCGGGGTAACAAGCTCAACTCAAATGCAACTCAAGTAAAACTCAAGTAAAACCGGCATGATCGTAATGACTTACTTATTGACCATTCAATGACAGATCAAAAATTTGTTAGTACCGCAACACTATCCCCTAGCGCTAATGCGCGTCGTCCTATCCTCGCGATCACCTGCGGCGAGCCAGCTGGCGTCGGGCCTGAGATTTCTATCAAGGCGGCGTGGGAATTGCGGGCTGACATCAATAGCGTTCTTATAGGTGACGCTGCTTTTTTAGCGATGATCGCGGCTGAGATTGATCCGGCGATTAAATTGGTTGCGCTCTCGGAGCAGGCCTTTCTTTTTAGCGGTTTGCCCAATTTTGGTCCAGATCGTATTGCTGTGATTGACTCGCCTTTTAGCGTGCATGTGCAGCCGGGCAAACTTGATCCGCGTAACGGTCGCGCCATCTTAAAGACGCTGGATATCGCGATTGCAGGTGCCGCCGCAAAAAGCTTTGACGGTATCGTCACTGCGCCTCTGCAAAAGAGCACTATCAACGATGCTGGCGTTCATTTCACCGGTCATACCGAATACCTGGCAGAAAAAACCGGTACAGCGCAAGTAGTGATGATGCTGGCGACTGATCGCACCACGCCGCCGTTGCGGGTTGCCTTAGCGACTACGCATCTGGCGTTGAAGGACGTGGCTGCGGCGATTACTACAGACAGTTTGAGCCGCACGTTAGATATTTTGTACCACGATTTACAAACCAAATTTGGTATAGCGCAGCCGCGTATTATGGTAACTGGGCTTAATCCGCATGCGGGTGAGGGCGGTTACCTCGGACGTGAAGAAATTGAGATCATCACACCGGTATTGGCGGCAGCAAAGGCTAAAGGAATGCTGGTCAGTGGCCCTTATCCGGCCGACACACTGTTTCAGCAAAAGTATCTGGATCAGGCAGATTGCGTGTTGGCGATGTATCACGACCAAGGTTTGCCAGTCCTCAAATATGCCAGCTTTGGGCACGGCATTAATATTACGCTTGGCTTACCCATCATTCGGACGTCGGTCGATCACGGAACCGCTCTTGACTTAGCGGCTGCGGGATTAGGCAAAGCGGATCATGGCAGTATGCTGGCTGCGCTGCATTCTGCGGCTCAGATGGTGCGCGCGACTGCCACTTCCGACGCCGTGGGCCTTAGCGTTAGCACGGCAGAATAACTTAGTTTTATACGCCCTTAAAAGTGCCGTTGCATAATCCAGAGGGATAAAGAATCATCATCGCCGTCCAAAGTGGATTGCCGAATGCACTCCGCAATAGTGTAAAAAAAATGCGGCATTTATTTTTTTGTGCGAGATTTTTTCAGCCACTCGGCACAGAATCCCATCACCTTATTAGTATTACCTTTGATCAGCGTATTGCACCCATAACATGAAACATATCGCACGTAAGCGCTTCGGCCAAAATTTTCTCACTGACAAGCAGGTATTGACCGACATCATCAGTGCAATAGCACCACAAGCAGATGACAACATGGTTGAGATTGGGCCTGGTTTGGCGGCGATGACCAGTTTGCTGCTCAAATCGTTAAAGCAGTTGCACGTGGTCGAACTGGATCGAGATTTGGTGACGCGGCTGGAAAAAACTTTCGATCCTGCCCGTCTTCATGTGCATTCCGCAGATGCATTGAAATTTGATTTCAGTAGCATTCCATTGGTGGGTGAGGGCAAACTGCGTGTGGTTGGCAATTTGCCGTACAACATTTCAAGTCCACTGCTATTCCAATTGACTGAGATCGCCCCTTTGGTCCAGGATCAGCATTTTATGTTGCAAAAAGAAGTTGTCCAGCGGATGGTGGCAGAGCCCGGCAGCAAAACGTTTGGTCGACTTTCTGTGATGCTGCAGTGGCGCTACAAAATGCAATTAATGTTTATCGTACCTCCGACAGCATTTGATCCACCGCCACGCGTTGAGTCTGCAATTGTGCGTATGATTCCGATTGCAGAGCCCTTGGCGTGTGATCAACAGAAGCTGGAAGATGTGGTGTTAAAAGCTTTTACCCAGCGTCGCAAGGTGATTCGTAACAGTCTTTCGGGGATGTTTACCGAAAATGATCTGATCGATGCCGGTATCGACCCGCAAGCAAGACCTGAAACTGTTTCAATGGAACTGTTCGTTGGCCTTGCGAACCGAATGAAGTAAAAGACATTGGGGCGGACTGCTATACCGCGTTATAGCTTTGCATTCGGCCAATGGCCGGGTTTGCGCTCAATTAACTCAATTTTATAGCCGTCCGGGTCTTGTACGAACGCGATATTGGTTGTGCCACCTTTGACCGGGCCTGCTTCGCGGGTAACATTGCCACCTTGCAATTTGACATCCGCGCAAGCCTTATGCACGTCTTCAACGGCTAAAGCAATATGGCCGTAAGCCGTGCCTTGTTCATAACTATCGACTCCGTAGTTGTAGGTCAATTCTAATTCTGCGTGGTCCGGATTGGTGCCATAACCGACGAAAGCAAGTGTGTATTTATATTCAGGGTTATCGTTGGTACGCAGCAATTTCATGCCGAGCACTTTGGTGTAAAAATCGATAGAACGTTGCAGGTTGCCGACGCGCAGCATAGTGTGTAGGAGTAGCATAAATTTTCTCGGTAGTGGGAAGGGAAATGCTTAGAGCATGCGGAGGGTAATAGTATCCCTCTTTTAATGCCGCATTTACGTACTGCGTTGAGTGACGACTTTAGAGATGATTCCAGATAACAGATGCTGATGGTAAACGAATTTTCAATATCCGAATTTTAGACCTAACATCCGTAGCTTAAAAAATAGGTAACGTTTCTTGTGCACTATCGCGTAGTGTGCGTCTAGCCGTTTCAAACTCTGGGAATATGGATTGTACTGTCGCCCAAAAGCGCGGGCTGTGATTCATTTCACGGAGATGGGCTAATTCATGCGCGATCACGTAATCAATCAGCGGCAAGGCAAAGTGCATCAGTCGCCAGTTCAGGCGTATTTTGCCGTCCGCGGTGCAAGAGCCCCATTGCGTGGTGGCAGACGAGAGCGCATACGATTTGTAGGTCACTCCCAGCTTGCTTGCGTACAACGGAAGCCGTTCACCGAATACGCGTTTGGCTTCAAGTTGCAACCAGCCCAACACACGATCTTTCAATTGTTGCTCACTGGCATCAACAGGAAGGCAAACCGTTAATGTACCAGCTTCGGCATCGAATTCAATACCGGCGACTTGGGTTGAGCGGATGCGTAATGTGATGTCATTACCAAGATAAGGTAATGTTTCACCATCGCACCATGTCATTTGTGGCTGCAGACGACGTGCCGAGCGATCGCGGTATTCGTGGAGTTTGGCAAAAATCCAACGTTTCTTTTCGCGAATGGCACTTTCAATTTCAACGACCGTGACCCACTTTGGCGCAGTCACCCGCAGACCATCGTCACTAATCACAAAACCGATTGAACGCCGTTTAGAGCGCAGTAGCGCGTAGTCCAGCACGTGCGCGTCGATGTGCAGGCGACGTTTGCCAGCAGCGAGCGGAAGCTGCATTAGCGACGTGTGAATGTCGGGCGGTGATACCGGTACAGTCGGTGATGGAATGCGTTTCGATTCCGGCGGCGTTATCGGCGCAACTGTCAGATTTGTCGAGGCCTCTGATTCCTGATCTGCGTGAGGCGGCTCGATACTGAACAGATCCAGTTGGCGGGCGAGCGGTTGCTGCAGAGAAACCAGCGGCCGCAGATGCGGCTTAAGGTCGGGCGTCGGTTGTTTCGATTTTTGATGCAAAAATTTCAAGATTGGCGGCTGTTATTGTTAACAATGCTGATCAACGGTCTGGCGTGCTACTTTGAGTAGACGTGCGGTGAAATGACCCGCATCTCTGATTCTATCCAATTTTCAACTTTTTCCATCATCTCGGCACTATTTAGGCCTTCTGGTGAGATCGGTTTGCCAATTGAGACAGTAATCATCCCCGGTTTTTTGATAAATGAGTTCTTCGGCCAGCACTCACCCGCATTAACGGCGATGGGTACGACTACCGAGTTGGTTTCGATGGCAAGCCGTGTGCCGCCGTGTTTATACTTACCTTTTTGACCAACAGGAATCCGTGTTCCTTCCGGAAACATGATTATCCACTGGCCATCGGCCAGACGGCGGCGTCCTTGCGTAACCACTTGCGCGAACGCATCACGGCCTTTGCGATCAATAGGAATCATGCGCAACAATGCAATGCCCCAACCAAAGAACGGAATGTAGGTAAGCGATTTCTTGAAGACGAACACTAACGGGCGCGGCGTCATCGGCAGTAAAAAAATGGTTTCCCACGCTGACTGATGCTTGGATAGCACGATAGCGGGGGCGTCTGGAAAATTTTCAGCGCCTTTGATTTGATAATGAATGCCGCAAATTACCTTCGCTAACCAGATGATAAAGACGTTCCAGCGTGACGTAAGATAATATCTTCTGGCGTAAGGAAAGGGCGCGAAAAAAAGACAGGCGATAGCCCATATAACCGTCGCGATAGTCATGATCGCAAAGAACAACACGGACCTTAGAAACAAGAAAAACTGCATACATACTCCAAAAATATTAATCGCAGCAACGTCAAACCAGCTTAAGCCTTAACCAAAGCCATCAACGTTGTCACAGAATGTCTATACCATCAGCAGGTTGAAAGGCGCGGTATGTTGGAGTCACTTGAGTACCCCACTCCAGCGCTCAGATTACGTGCTTCAAACCGACATTTCTACCGACTTTTTCAATAGAAAATCGACCACCGCCGCTAAATCCGGAAACACCATGGTCCCGGGGGGAAGGCCACCTTTTTCTCGCGTAGTCTCACCTTTGCCGGTCAATACCAAAAACGGCGCGCATCCTGCTACGAAACCGGCTTGTAAATCGCGCAGGGAGTCGCCGATCACGGGCACGCCGCCACGCAGACTGATATCAAAACGTTTGGCAATGTCGATAAACATTCCTGGCTTCGGCTTGCGACAGTCGCAATTATCTTCAGCGGCATGTGGGCAAAAGAAGACCGCATCAATTTCTGCACCGACCATTTGTGCCGCATTGTGCATCTTTTGATGGATTTCATTCAGCGTTTGCATGCTAAGCAAACCACGGGCAACGCCCGATTGATTGGTTGCCACGACGACGTGATACCCCGCCTGATTCAGACGCGCAATGGCTTCTAGCGAGCCTTTGATCGGAATCCATTCATCGGGTGACTTGATGAAGGCATCGGAATCTTGATTAATCACGCCATCGCGGTCAAGAATGATCAGTTTGATTGTCTGTCCCATGTTGATCTCAGGCAACCAGCTTGGAGATGTCAGCGACCTGATTCAGCATCAGGTGCAGATTGGACAGTAACGCCAAACGGTTGTTACGCAACTGTTCGTCTTCTGCCATCACCATCACCTCATTAAAAAAGGCGTCAACTTCGGATCGTAAACGTGCGAGCGATTGCAGTGCGCCAGCAAAATCGCCTTGGGCAAAGGCTGCATCGACTTGCGGTTTGACATTGGTCATCGCTGCTACGAGATTTTTTTCTGCGGCGTCCTGTAATAAGTTTGCTTGTACTGCACCGGTCTGGACCACATTATTCTTTTTCAGAATGTTGGTGATTCGCTTGTTGGCCCCTGCCAATGCTTCGGCCTCCGGTAAAGCTGCAAATGCCTGCACAGCATCCAGGCGTTCAATGATGTTGGTCAGCGTATCAGGCTGTTGCGCGACAACCGCTTCGATCTGGTTCGGTGCGTATCCGCGCTCGCGCAATATGCCACGCAAGCGGTCGTACATGAAGCTCAGCACATCTGTGCCGGGATCTTTGAAGTTAGCATTGTCGGCGAACGAAGCCGCTGTCGTTTGCAACAAATGTTGTAACGATAACGGCAGACGTTTTTCGAGCAACATGCGCAATACGCCTAATGCGTGGCGACGTAGCGCAAATGGATCTTTGTCGCCGGTTGGTTGTAAGCCGATACCCCAGATACCGACCAGCGTTTCCAGTTTGTCGGCAAGCGCAACTGCGGTACTGGTATCGGTCGTCGGTAGCGCATCACCTGCAAAGCGCGGTTGATAATGTTCCGAGATCGCCAGCGCAACCTGATCTGCCTCGCCGTCATGGCGCGCGTAGTACGTTCCCATAATGCCTTGCAGTTCCGGGAACTCGCCCACCATATCGGTCAGTAAATCGGCTTTGGCTAGTTCTGCACCACGGGCCGCACGCACTGCCAACAGAGGATCAGAGCTGAGAAGGGTGGCGATAGCAACCGCGATTGTCTGAACGCGTTGTGTGCGTTCAAACTGATTACCCAGCTTGTTGTGATACACCACGTTGGCGAGTAGCGGTACGCGATCTGCCAAGGTTTTTTTCTGATCTTGCTCAAAGAAAAATTTGGCATCTGCAAGCCGCGGTCGCACCACACGTTCATTGCCTTGAATAATGTATTGCGGATCTTTAGTTTCCAGATTCGAGACGATCAAAAAGCGCGAACGCAATTTGCCGGTCGCATCAGTCAGCGCAAAATATTTCTGATTGGTTTGCATGGTCAGGATCAGACATTCCTGCGGAACCGTCAGATATTCGTCTTCAAAATGGCATGGATAGACCACCGGCCATTCGACCAGAGCGGTCACTTCATCCAGCAACGATTCTGGCATCAACACTTGATCACCACCGGCTGCGGCCAGCAACGCTGTACGGATTTGTTCCTTGCGTTGGCTGAAACTGGCGATGACCTTGCCTTGGCTTGCCAATACTTCGACGTAGCTCTCTGCATTTGCAATCGTGATAGCGCCTTTTGACAAAAAGCGATGACCGCCGGTGATCCGACCCGCGTTCAGTCCCAACAAGCGTAACGGCACCACGGCGTCGCCATGCAAGACAATCAGACGGTGTGCCGGACGGACGAAATGCACTGTTTCGCCAGCGGCCGGGCCGTACTGAAGCTGATAGCTCATTTGCTTCGGAATCGGCAATTTGGCAACGGTGTCATCCAGAATGACTTGCAAGCCAGTTTCCAGCGCTGCACCTTTCGCGGTATAGCTGTAGAAAAAGCTTTCGGCCTTGCCATCGACGGCACGTTCCAGTTGATCTGGCGTGATCAGTACAGCGTTGGTCGCAGCAGCTAATGCGGCGAGTTTTTTGATCAGCGGCACGCTGGGCTGACCTTGTGTGTCGAGTGCTACTGAAACCGGCAGCACTTTCTCGCGCATGGTCTTATCCAGCGAGACTGCACGGACGTTACTGATAATGACAGCGAGACGTCGTGGCGTCGCGTAAGTCGTGGCGATGGCATCGGTGTTTAAAAAATCACGCGCTTTCAGACCATTAAAAATGCCGCTGGCGAAAGCGTTACCAAGTTTTTCGAGCGCCTTTGGCGGCAATTCTTCAGTAAAAATTTCGATTAAAAGGGTAGAACTCATGCTGCTTCACTCCCTGCGCGGCGTGCCACCGTCGTGGTGTACTCGTCGCCAAATTCTTTTAACAATAACGGCGCATTTTTTTCGCTGAGTTCCCACATCGGAAAGCCGAGTGTTTCGCGCGATTCGTAATAGGCCTTCGCGACTTCGCGTGAAAGGTTGCGAATCCGGCCCATATAGGCAGCCCGCTCAGTCACTGAGATCGCGCCACGTGCATCCAGCAAATTGAAGGTGTGCGCCGCTTTTAACACCATTTCATAGGCTGGCAGTGCCAGCGGCACGGCTAGCAATTTCTTGGCCTGTGCTTCGTAGCTACCAAATAGCGGGAACAAGAATTCGGTATCGGCATACTCAAAGTTGTAAGTCGATTGCTCGACTTCATTTTGGTGAAAGACATCGCCATAGCTTAGATGCTTCTTGACGTCATTTTCGATCCATTCCGTCCAGACCAAATCGTAGACGTTTTCGACACCTTGCAAATACATTGCCAATCGTTCAATGCCGTAAGTGATTTCGCCCAATACAGGCTTGCAATCCAGACCACCGACCTGCTGAAAATAGGTGAATTGCGTCACTTCCATGCCGTTCAGCCAGACTTCCCAACCCAGACCCCATGCACCCAAGGTCGGATTTTCCCAGTCATCCTCAACGAAGCGGACATCGTTCTTTTGCAGATCAAGGCCGAGGGCCTCAAGCGAGCCGAGATAAAGATCGAGAATGTTTTCTGGCGCAGGTTTTAGCACTACCTGATATTGATAGTAATGTTGCATGCGATTAGGATTGTTGCCGTATCGACCATCTTTAGGCCGACGTGATGGCTGCACATAGGCAGCGCGCCACGGTTCTGGCCCAATAGCGCGTAAAAAGGTCGCGGTGTGCGAGGTGCCAGCGCCGACTTCCATGTCGTAAGGTTGCAATAGCGCGCAACCTTGAGCGCCCCAATAGTCTTGCAATTTGAGAATAATTTGTTGAAATGTAAGCATTATTTTTTGTGCTGCTCCATGCGGCAGGGCCGGTTGCTAAAAAGCAAAGTGAGTTTCGCTAAAGGAGCGATTTTAGCGGGTTTTGGCAGCCTTATGTGACTGGCTTGGGTTACGACTTCTGTTACGGCTGCATAATGTTGTAGTTACGTTATAGTTAAGACATTAGTAACTGACCATCGAATGACTTTTTAGAGCGCACGAATCATTGCTCAGCAATCGACCGGTGCAAACGTATTTGATTCACTCTTTTTTGGTCTTACGCTGGCGTCCAGACAGTCTCGTGATAGCCAACAATACCGTGGCTAACATTAACAGTAAGCGGTTGCCAAGCAGTATATAAGGTGTATTACCCGTAAAACCTTGTATCGAGGCCGCAAGTGCATCACGACTGAGCGGCGCTAAGTGGGCGGTCACATTGCCATGCGGATCAATGACGGCGGTTGTGCCGGTATTGGTTGCCCGCAACATTGGGCGGCCGGTTTCGATACTGCGCATTTGTGAAATCTGCAAATGTTGTGGTAAAGCAATCGAATCGCCGAACCACGCGATGTTCGACATATTGAGCAATATCGTCGCAGCAGGATGACCGGCAGACGCGGATGCCGCCAGTTGTGCCGCGATTTCTTCTCCAAATAAATCTTCATAGCAAATGTTAGGCAACACCCATTGATCCTTTACCGCGAACGGCGGTTGCACCGGCGCGCCACGGGTAAAGTCGCCCAACGGGATATTCATCAAATCGACAAACCAGTGGAAGCCATAAGGAATAAACTCGCCGAATGGGACCAAATGGTGTTTGTCATAGCGATAAATGTGCGGTCTATCGGCGCTAGCGTCTGAATTTTCGGCAGTGTTCGGCGAAAATCCAAGGACGCTGTTTGCATACAAATTGGGACCATCCGTGATGGGGATGCCCACCGCAATATAACTGCCGGATTGCCGTGCAAACTGTGCGATTGCAGGAAGATATTCTGGCGGTAGCTGCGTCTGCAATAGCGGTATCGCTGTTTCTGGGGTGGCGATCAGGTCAGCTGGCGCGGCGCTGATCAAATCCTTGTAAAGACCGAGTGTCTGATCGATTTTTGCCGGATCAAACTTCATCTCCTGAGCAATGTTGCCTTGTAGTAATCGTACCGATATCGGTTGCCCCGTGGGTTTGGTCCAATCGATCTTGTGTAGACCCACGCCGATCAACAGAATCACAATGGCTGCTATTCCTGCCAGTTTTCCCTGCTCATTTTTGTTGAGCAGCAAGGCCAGACAGCCGCCGATCAACGCCGCGATCATGCCAAGGCCGTAGACACCAATTATCGGGGCGTAACCGGCGAGTGGGCTGGCGGTGTGGGCATAGCCGGATACCAGCCAGGGAAAGCCGGTAAAAATCCACCCACGAACCCATTCGCTCAAAGCCCATAGCGACGGAAAAATCGCCAGCGCAGTCATCGCTGGCGAGGCTGACCAGCGACGGCGCAACCAGATTGTTAAGCCAGCCGCCGTGGCCGCGTGCAGACCTACGAATAGCGCCAGCAATCCCACTGCTAACGCTGTAATCCATGCTGGCATTCCGCCATAGACGTGCATGCTGATATACAGCCAGTACACGCCGCAGACACTCCAACCAAAGCCAAATGCCCAGCCCAGTAACATACCTTGTTTAACTGAGTCGATTTTTAGCAACCGCCATATCAAAAGCGCCAGCGTCAGCAATTGGATCGGCCACGCGCCAAAAGGCGCAAAGGCCAGTACATTGAGTGCGCCGAGCAGAGTGGCTAGCGGGAGTTGTCTCGAGGTGAAGCGCAAGGTCATCGGTTGGCGTTAGACTGGTGAGAAGTTATGCGATCAATACGCTTAAATCATATCGATTTAAGCGTATCAGTTGAATCGTCCTGTTGGAGTCGTCTTAATGACGATTTGCCAGGACTGATTCGCGTCGCTTGAATGGGGCAAAACGAGAGCCATGGTGTGAGGAGGGACTCTCGGTTCAGTTGTGCATCTACAGGTAACACGTTGACTGGTCTCGGGTGCCAGTTATTTAGTTAGTTCGGCCAGGCCAGCACATGCATTCAGGATACCGAACTCGCCAAACCCACCAACTTACGCGTCATCTTCTGGAAGCACGCCCTGTATTTTTTCGACCAGCAATACATGGACCTGACGAGGGTCGGCGCGCAAGACTTCAAAGCGCACGTGATCGAAGACGAATTGGTCTCCTTTACGCGGTACCCGGCCCAAATGATTCGCAATCAGGCCGCCAATCGTATCAACATCTTCGTCAGAAAAATGGGTATCCAGTGCTTCGTTAAATTGCGCAATTTCTGTTAATGCTTTGACGCGCCAGCGTGCGCCATGATCGCCGTCGCGGATGACCAGAATGTTATCTTCTTCTTCATCGAAGTCGTATTCGTCTTCGATATCGCCCACAATCTGTTCCAGCACGTCTTCGATGGTGATGAGGCCAGCGACGCCACCATATTCATCGACAACGATGGCCATGTGATTGCGGTTGGCGCGAAAGTCGCGCAGCAATACATTGAGACGTTTGGATTCAGGAATAAAGATGGCAGGGCGCAACATGTCACGTACGTCGAACGATTCTTCTGCGTAATAGCGAAGCAGATCTTTCGCCAATAGGACACCGATGACTTTGTCACGATCACCGTCGACCGCGGGAAAGCGTGAGTGCGCGGTAGATAACACTTCCGGCATCCATTCTTCGATGGGTTTGGTGATATCGATCATATCCATTTGCGAACGCGGCACCATGATGTCGCGCGCGGAAAGATCGGATACCTGAAATACACCTTCGATCATCGACAAAGCGTCGGCGTCAATCAGGTTGCGCTCGTGCGCATCTTGCAATACATCAAGAAGTTCGGCGCGGTTTTCAGGCTCGGGAGAAATGAGGGCGGTCAGGCGTTCAAACAAAGACCTATGGGGTTTAGCGTCAAAGGATTTGACGCTACTAGAGTGCTCGGGCATATGGCGTTAGCCTTGGATTTACGTTATTTCGAATGCGATAGGATACAACAAATATGTGACAGGACGAAGAAACGTGCCCGTTTGCAGCAATATATAAGGTTAATTGTCGATAATTTAACCACAAATAAAAAAAAGGCAATGCATTGATTGCATTGCCAAAAGTGCTATTTACAACGCAATTATTTCTTCATTTCATCTTTTGCCATGCCATCCTTGCTCATGGCGTCTTTACCCATCGCATCTTTGTCCATGCTCGATTTTTTCTTCATGGTATGGGCTTTTTTGGTCATTTTGTCGTTGGACATTTGATCCTTTGACATACTATCCTTGGCCATACTGTCTTTTCCCATCGCATCCGGTTTCATTGCATCCTGCGCATAGACGCTTGTAGCGGCCAATAACAGACAGCCCATCAAGACGGCCGATAATTGCTTTTTCATGTAAATCTCCATATAAATAAATGCGGCAAAAGTGCCCTATCAATCAGTGGTTATCTAGTGAGTGGGTGCAGACTATCTTGACTCTGCGAGAGAGTCTGCACCGGCTCATAAAGCATCTCTCGCGATTTGGAGAGTTGTTTCAGAACCTTCAAGATCTGGTTTTAGCGAGATATTGAACAGATTCTTAGGCCCCACCGAACCAGTTGTACCCTTGGTCTTCCCAATAACCACCGGGGTACGTGTTTGTTACTTCAAGCGACATAATATGTTTGGGGTTTTTGTATCCGAGTTTGGTCGGCATCCGCAGCTTCATCGGAAAGCCGTACTTTGGTGGCAAGATTTGGCCATCGTAGGTTAATGTCAATTGGGTTTGTGGATGTAGTGCAGTCGGCATATCGATGCTGGTGTGATAATCGTCACCGCATTTAAACTCGACATATTTGGCACTCAGATCGGCACCAATCTGCTTCAAAAAAAGAGAAAATGGCACGCCGCCCCAGCGCCCGATTGCACTCCATCCCTCCACGCAGATATGTCGCGTAATTTGCTCATTTTGCGGCAACTGATGCAAAGCATCGAGTGTCCATGGACGCTTATTGCTCACCAGCCCACCCACTTTCAGCAAGTAGTCTTCTGCCGGAATTTCCGGAACATCTTCTTCACCGTAGTAGGCATTGAATGGAAACGGTCTCGTGATCATCGACGCTGGATATGTCGGTGCCAATTTGTTGGGATCAAACAGCCATGCTTGCACGCCATCATTCATGCGTGAAACACGTTCCAGCATCCGATTGACGGACAAATCGTCGCTGATATTGCACCCTGTCAGCAATGACAGACCACCCAGAGTCAGCGCCCGCTTACCAAATAGGCGCCGCGATGGCATTGATAGTTCATGCCGCGCATCTTTTAAAATCGACTCGGTATCGAGTTGGGATGCTGCGATGATTAATCGCGATTTCTTGATCATGATCGGATCTCCTTGTATCACTATCTGAGTGTCTGAGCATTTATCTGCATGTTTATCGGATTCGGATCAAGCTCACCGTCCGCGCAGCATGGCCAGCAAGGTGCGTGGGACCAAGGCCACCATGACGATGTGGACCACGATAAATAGAACCAAAAAACTCATTGCAAAGAAGTGCACGATGCGTGCATTGTCATAGCCACCCATGAGATCGCGCAGAAGCGGAAATTGCACCGATTTCCAAATGGCGAGTCCGGAGATAACTAAAAGTATCAGGTCGAGAATGACTGAAACGTAGGCCAGTTTTTGTACCGCGTTATATTTGTCGAGGGCATCGTGTTGTAGCTTGCCCGTCAGTGCTTTCTTAACGTCTCGCAATACAGCGCCCGGTGTTAGCGGAAAAAACTTCCTCCAAAGACGTCCTGTTGCCCCATTGAACAGCAGGTAAATCAGTCCGTTAAAAAATAAGAGCCACATCGCAGCAAAATGCCATTGCAATGCACCTCCAAGCCAACCTCCTAATGTCAGGTTGGCTGGAATACGAAAGGCGAATATCGGTGACGCGTCATAGATACGCCATCCGCTTAAGATCATCAAGATCACTGCAACGGCATTGAGCCAGTGGGTGATACGTAACCAGGCCGGATGGATGATAGCGTGGCTTGACGCGTCGGTCGCTAATGTATTCATTTTTGTCTCCCAACATTAAAGAAGGTGAGGTCAAGAAGCGGAATGTAATTTTGTCCAAAGGTTTGCATGCAATGCACCCAAAATGCTTGAATGAAACATAGTCGGGGCCACAAACGATTCCTTACACATTATTTTAGAATTTTCGCAAACCCCCGCCAGCGTCGTGCTTTCTTGCTTATGCTATAGCGATAATCTCTTCGTTGGCAGGCGCGTGAAGTTCGTTGCAGGGATGATTTTTGGGCGGTCCTATACGTCTATGCTAGACCTTTTTTTGTAAAAAAGAATAGAATATGTGTCCAAAAAAGAAATGTTATTTTCTGAAATTGCTTATTGGTGCTGGGTAAATTAAGGGGGAGTTTCTAGCTTGATGTGCTTATCGTCTGTAAGGGGCGATTACCGACCGGATGAATCGATGCGCCTATACGGACTGTGTTTGTAGCTCGTCGGCTATGAGGGTTTGCTGAAGTTGGTCGGAACGTCTACGCCTTTTTCTAAAAAAAGGCGCAACGCTATGTTAATCGCCCGGTGTTAAGGCATCGGCTGGCATGGATGATAGTTATGCCTTTATATCTCGGACGTCACTTTGCGTAGGTTCGATTAAAGCAGTGCAATACCAGCATCTTCATCCGCATAGGGATTAGGCCAACCTAAAGCGGTCAAAATCTCAATTTCGAGGCTTTCCATCTCGGTCGCTTCTTCATCATCTTCATGGTCGTAGCCCTGTGCATGCAAAACGCCATGAACGACCAGATGGGCGGTGTGTTCTTCGACCGATTTGTTTTGTTCAGCGGCTTCGCGTTGCAGAACGTCGGTGCAGAGAACAATATCGGCCTCGGTCGTTTCTGCGTCTTCATCTTCGGTGTAAGCGAAGGTCAGCACATTGGTGGCGTAATCCTTGCCGCGATAATCGCGGTTAAGGGTTCGGCCTTCCTCTACATCAACAAAACGAATAGTCAATTCGGCTGGCGCCAGCAGCGCCGCCTTCACCCAGCGCCGTACTTGCGGACGCAAAATGATTTCTTTTAAACGGGGATCGGGATATTGCACCGACAACGACAATTTGTTAGCTGGAGGTTTATTTTTTTGCGACATTGCGGCTGCGAGCACGTTTGGTGATACCTGTTTCAATCGGTTTAGGAAGTTTGATTGCCTTGATCGGCGGCGACACTGGATCAAGCACGCCATGGGTTGATGCCACCGGCGTTGCTAATGACGCAGCTTCATAGGCATCCACGATTCTTGCTACCAGCGGATGACGCACTACGTCGGTACTATTAAAACGGGTGAAAGCGATACCGCGCACGTCTTTCATGATGTTCATCGCATCAATCAAACCACTCTTCTGGCCGCGCTGCAAGTCGATTTGGGTGACATCGCCAGTGACGACGGCCTTGCTGCCAAAACCGATACGTGTCAAAAACATTTTCATTTGTTCCGGCGTCGTATTTTGTGCTTCGTCCAGAATAATGAAGGCGTGGTTTAACGTACGGCCGCGCATATAAGCGAGCGGGGCAATTTCAATTGCCTGCTTTTCAAACATTTTTTGGGTGCGATCAAAACCAAGTAAGTCATACAATGCGTCATACAAGGGGCGCAGATAAGGGTCGACTTTTTGTGCAAGATCACCCGGCAAAAATCCTAGTCGCTCGCCAGCCTCAACCGCCGGTCTCGTCAGGACGATACGTTTTACTGCGTCGCGTTCGAGTGCATCAACCGCGCATGCCACCGCCAGATACGTTTTGCCAGTACCGGCAGGCCCGATGCCCAACGTCACATCGTGCTCCAAAATCGCGCGAATATAAGCTATTTGATGCGGTGTGCGACCACGTAGATCAGCCCGACGCGTCTTTAGTACAGGGCTCTCTATTTGCGATGGTGGTATCGGCGTTGTAATGTAAGGGTCGCTAATGATGTCATCAACATCCTCATCGCCGTCCTCGCCACCATTTACGCCATTACTCCGCTTATGCGCCTGATTAGCCCGTTGTTCGACCAGCGCCAACTGAATTTCATCCACTGAAATGACGCGGTGTGCCAGTGCATAAAACTGTTCCAGCATGGAAACTGCGCGTTCGGCGTTAGCGCCAGAGGCAATAAATTTCTCACCGCGACGAAAAAGTGTCACGTCCAGAGCAGCAGAAATTTGACGCAAGTTCTCATCCAGTGGCCCGCATAAATGCGCCAGCCGGGTATTATCCAGCGGTTCGGGAGTGAAGTAGAACGGCTGCGATGGGGTTTTAGTTTTGGTTTTCAAGCGAATGTCTGCTCTTAAGTGATTGCATCAAAATGAGAGAAAAAAGCGTTATACTTTTTGCTATGGCGGCGTCAATCGTGCAAATACAAGGGCCAGATTACACGATCTATGCGATCTGTATGGCCTGAACCTCGGTAATAGTCAGCAACCAGCGACAGCAACGACATTCAGCAACACGTTAAGCTGCATTGACATCTGCGGTCATCAACAATTCGCCACGCAAGGTGTATTTATAACTCTCTGTGATGGTGACGTCGATCAGTTGTCCGATCAGTCGTGCGCCGTTTGGGCCGCCATCAAAGTTCACCACACGATTGTTTTCAGAGCGTCCTTGCAATTCCTCAGCGTCCTTTTTAGATGGGCCTTCAACCAATATACGTTGCACGGTCCCAATCATCTCTTCGCTGATGCGGATTGTATTGGCCTGAATTGCCGCTTGCAAATGTTGCAAACGCTTCAACTTGACCTCATGCGGCGTGTCGTCGACCAGATTAGCGGCAGGCGTACCAGGGCGCGGACTAAAAATAAAGCTGAAGCTATTGTCGTAACCGGTCTCGTGGATCAGTTTCATCAATGCATCAAAATCTTCATCCGTTTCACCCGGAAAACCAACGATAAAATCACTGGAAATACAAATGTTAGGGCGCACCTTACGCAAACGTCGGATCACTGATTTGTATTCAAGGACGGTATATCCACGTTTCATCGCCGCTAAAATGCGGTCTGAACCATGCTGCGCCGGCAAATATAAATGATCGACCAACTTAGGCACTTTGGCGTAGGTATCAATCAACCGTTGCGTGAATTCTTTCGGGTGGCTGGTCACAAAGCGGATACGTTCGATACCCGGTATCTCGGCAATAAATTCGATCAGCAGCGCAAAGTCAGCGATTTCTCCATCGGCCATTTCGCCGCGGAATGCATTCACGTTTTGACCCAGTAACGTAATTTCTTTGACACCTTGCTCGGCCAGACCAGCGACTTCAGTCAATACATCCTCAAAGCGGCGCGAGACTTCTTCACCGCGCGTGTAGGGCACCACGCAATAACTGCAATATTTGCTACAACCTTCCATGATGGAGACGAACGCGGTCGCGCCATCCACCTTGGCCGGTGGCATGTGATCAAACTTTTCGATTTCAGGAAAGCTGATATCAACCTGAGAATTGCCGGTCATGCGGCGTTGCTTGATCATTTCTGGCAAACGATGCAGAGTTTGCGGGCCAAATACGATGTCAACATACGGCGCACGTTTAACGATTGCCGCGCCTTCCTGTGAGGCAACACAACCGCCGACGCCGATTAACAGATCAGGATTTTTGAATTTAAGTTCACGCAAACGGCCAAGATCGGAAAATACCTTCTCTTGCGCTTTTTCGCGGACCGAACAAGTGTTCAATAAAATAACGTCGGCATCTTCCGGGCGATCAGTTTTAACCAAGCCATGGGACGCGTTAAGGACATCGGCCATTTTATCCGAGTCGTATTCGTTCATCTGACAGCCGAACGTTTTTATGTAGACTTTCTTTTGTATCGTGTTTTCCATGACTACCATTTCAAATTGCTGCGTTGACTCTCGACTGACTGACTCGCTTCGTCGGTGGTCAGTATCCAGACGCGATCTATGTCACCCTGGATATTTTGTGTGTAATTTACTAAATAAGTACTAGCGCCCAGAGATACGGGAATTTGCGTCAGATGATTTTGACCCCAAATCCGTGAACCGGGGGAAAGCTGCAAATTGGCCTTGTCAATGACGATCGCAGGATAGGCGGTAATCGTCATTTTGCCACGCAAGGTGGTCTGCGGAAACGTGCGGTCAAAAGCGACTGCGGGAAGGGCCAATGTTGCCATTGATACTGCAATCAACCAGCGTTTTAACCACATCGTTGTCTGCATAGATGAACTCCATTGAGTTGTGTGTTTAATTTTGTCAGTATCGAGCCAGATTGCGTGTTGCATAAATATTTAGAAGCGCAATTCTGTGCTTCTCGCATTTATCCCGATGATCGACCGGCAAAATACAGCTAATGCAGCATAGTGAGATCATGCGCCAAGAACCTATGCCGCTCGTTGGTTCAGTCTATTCGGCAACTTCAGCATAAATAGCTGCAATTAAGCTCACCATTTACAGAGACAGTGTTGCGGGAATCGGTACTCGGGCGGGATTATAGCATTCCGAAATAGTAGTTTATCGGCTAAAGCCCTTTTGTATGCGGTGTTAACGAACCGGTCAACGTTATTTAAAGACATTTAGCAACAGATAGAGCCAAGTGCTCACAATGCGTGCAAGTTACGGCCGCAAGTTAAGCCTTTCCGACGGGATATCCCTACTTCCCTACTTGCCATCCGGCGTCCTCACGACTGCTTAGCAACAACTAATCAGATAACATTTTGGCGAAGTAGAGTGCCCGCTTTTTGGGGGAGTCTCTCGCGGTTCCCAAAAGCGGGTATGTGAACAAACTTAATTGACCATTATCTGCGAGAAAAAATAGCCGCTAAAAGCAACTATAAAATAGTCTGAAGACTTTACACTTTGAGATACCAGGTCACAGCATTTCCCGCGGCGTTAATTTTTGATCCGGGTATGACATTCCCGGCCTCCAATCGCACCGTTTTGCCTTGCATATGCGGTGCATGCCAGTTGCCGGTTATTGGACACACATCGCCCGGATAAGCTTTTTGATCGGCGAATATTGGCGGTGCGACCGGTGGCCGGGTTTTTACATAGTCCGCTTCTTCAGCGGGAATCGTGCCATCCAGATAGCGCTTGTCTTCCCACAGCAAACGCCACCAGACTTCCTCCCACTTATCCGTGCCTTCCAATTGATATTCGGTGGCGACCGCACCCGCTAAAAAATAATTAGGGCAACCGACTTTTGCGGCCATTTTTGCCGGATCGGTATTGGTGAAGATCGGCATGATAAACCACGGTTCCCAGATACCGTCAGTGGGAATGGTCCCGCCGCTGAAGATTTGATCCTGATGGTTATGGTTATAAGGCGGGCATGATGGAAGGTAATCCGGGAAGATACGAGGGATCGGCCATTCGGGTTCGAAGAAGAGGGTTTCATAGGTCCATTTTTGGGACTGACGTAGGCTATCCTCATCCACTAAACGAAAAGGGTCGTAATCTTTAAACTCCCTCATTGTGATTCCCCGAGCAGATTGCATTTCCGACGCGATCATGACGTCCTTGATGAAGGCGGTATGATTGCTCGGATGAATGCTATTTCCCGGATGTTCACAGACCATGCCTAAAGCAATATAAAAAGGGTCATCTTCCAATCCATGTTCATCAGCGTAGCGACCAAATAATAGCCCCATAAAACCTGCGTGAGACATCGTTTTATACGCCTCTTGCTTATGAGGCGAGGAACGGAGCAGCGCCAGCCCTTGCTCCATTGGTATCATCTGGCGCAGGAATTCTTTATATTCATATTCGTGCCGGATCTGAGTATGGGCGGCATAGCGATAGTTTTGTACCGTAAGCGGCGGATTCTTAAGTTGCTTAACAAACACATCCAAAAAACCTTGATACCGCAATCTGACCTGATCCAGAAAAGTAAAACTGGTATATTTTTTAAGTAAGTAAAACGCCTGATTCCGTGCTTGCTGTTCCTGCTCTGGTGTCATCGATTGTCGGTTTTGCATATTATTTCCCTATCTGTTAGTTATTTGTTTGCCTACCCGCCGTGGCCGCACCGCGTAATAGATAACCTTCCTGGACGATCTTGGCGGAGCGTTCGTTAGGGGCCAAAAAGACGGCGGTTGGCCGCACATGATGTGTAATGTTTGCGTCCGTCCAGTTGGTCGGCTTTACCGGTACATGTTTTTCAACGTATTCACGCAGCGGCTTGTGATAGGCGTCATGAAAGTCGATATACAGCTGAATCTCGCCACCCGGCAACAAGATACCGGTGGCTTTCGCCCCCTGCGAATCAATTTGCTCGGCCACTTTGCCGCGCCATGCACGAATACCCTCCCAGCTGTCGTCAACATGAATACCCAGTTTGCGCATGTCGTCTGCGGATGGTACGTGTTCCAGCACCAGATAAGCGCCGTTTTTACTCCAGCCTTGCTTGACTGCGTAATCCAACCGCCATGCTTTGCCATTTACCGGCATTTTATCTGCCCAAAAACCTCCGATTTTTCTGGGCTCTTCTGTTTCAACTATTCTTGGCAGATAGACCTTCTTTCCTGCGGGGAGCAATACCGGTTCTATTGATGCTTTACTACTGAAGGCATATAAGTTTGGGTAAATAGTAAGGTCCCCAATTTTATCCTTACGTCCATCCAATCGAGGCCATCCCTCCTTATGCTTATAATGCGCTCGCGTCGCCGATGTATGTCCCTTACTCGCAATATGAATAGGTGACACCTCGCCAATGCGCGCCTCGGTGGTGCGAATTTTGATTGGACCCGCACCGACTGTGATGGGAAAAACATTACCCTCAATTAAATTGCTGCGCACTTTATTGAGTAAAGCGTTCAGTTCTTTAAAAGCTTGTGGAATCATTTTGTCGGCCAGAAGCTGTAATTTGTCGAGCTTTGGCGGCAGCGCTTGCAACCAGCTTTTGACCGGGGCGGGCAATACCGCGCCCAACTCACGGGCCGTAAAAATACTCGTGTCGCGTAGACGGCGCATCAATACATAATAAGCTGACGTGACGGTTGCCTGATACGCTGTAAAGTCCAGCGTGTTAAAAAAAACGCGTGTATTTCCGTAGCCCATTTTGCGCAGGAAGGCCAATATCTGTTCGCCTATGTGTGATAGTTTGGCGGAGTCATATGCCGCCTGTAATAGCAA
The DNA here is from genome assembly GCF_035018905.1 of Glaciimonas sp. Gout2. Classification (NCBI taxonomy): domain Bacteria; kingdom Pseudomonadati; phylum Pseudomonadota; class Betaproteobacteria; order Burkholderiales; family Oxalobacteraceae; genus Glaciimonas; species Glaciimonas sp. Gout2. The sequence continues at coordinate 163,128 of NZ_JASJXA010000002.1, forward strand.
TCTGCCGACACCTTTCACGATCCCGCCTAACACTGGTACCACGGCCATTAAACACAATACCAATGCGACCCAGTTCCAGATGTCTTTCGCCTCTTTATCGCTATCGGCCATGCGCAAGCTAATCGCAATGGCATCGCGGGCAGCCGTGATTTCGCCCGCTACAGGAAACATGCTGACCACTGCGTCGACGACAATTTGGCCCACCGTTGGCTTGGTTTTAAACTCTCCTTTTAATGCCCCGCCGATCCACTGTGCCCCGTTGCCGATCTGGTTCACGGCCTGATTTCCTACCCGATGCGCACGTTCCCAGATATCATCGGCGACCTCTAATGCGGTCAATTTGATTTCTGCACTCATGGCGCATCTCCCCTTTTTTTAATGGACTTATGCTTATCGCTCTGTCGTTCTCGGGGGTTGATCGGTGTCGATGCAGGTTGGTTCAGGCGTGTTGGAATAGCGCTGCTAAAAGCGCTGAAAGTGCGACTGCTGGACATGGGGGAAGACCTTCCGCAACGAACGTGAGGACGATTGACTGTAATCGTGGAGGTGAAAAACTCTGCCTAAATAATAAACGTCTTACGTTAAAAAAGATGTAAGAACATTCTTAAAGTAAGCGTTTCTTTTGAAAATAAATGTAGCGGGGTTTTTGAATTGCCGGGTCGACAAAAAAGATGGGTTAATTAAATAATGTTGAAAAAAATCAACGACGCAGGCGATCAGGGTTATCAATATTTTTGGTGGCAAAGAAATTGATAGTCGGCTATTAAGATTGCAGGCCTCGTTAAACCGTCGTTAGCTCAAACGCGGAAATAAAAAAGCTCTCAAGATTGAGAGCTTTTTTATATTGCTAGTTGAAAAAAAAGCAGCTTACAGTCGCGCAAGTAATTCCGTTTTTTTGGTGACGAATTCTGCTTCGCTGAGGAGATCTCTGCTGCGCAAGTCGGCCAATTTCTCAATCATGACAAATATATCGGCGTCGGCAGTGTTGCCAGATTTCGGTTGTGGCTGTGACGGCTGCTGTTGTTGCTGCGTTGCTGCCACCGGTTGCACATTATTATCTTGCACTGCCACTGGTATTGGCATGTTTGTAGACTGGTTGATGTTATTGTTGGCTTGACTTGCTTGCGGGATGCCATCGATTGAGATAATCGGTAAGCGGGCTACATCAATCAGTCCGTACTGGCTGTTAAAACAGATCGAACCACCGTACGATTGTTGCTGCGAGAAGCCGCCGATTTGATGGTCTAGCGTGTCATAAACGGTAACTCTTCCGTTCAGCTCAATCACCAGCCGACGCGCTTGGGCGAAGTAAGCGTAGCGCACGTCGTTTTGCGCGCCGGTGCTATTCGGCCAGCGCAAATCGGCGGGCCACCAATCAGCAGATTTACCTAGAGCTGGCGGCACGAACAGGCTCGCCGAATGATCCATTTGCGTAAAACTTGCGTCCTGATATTGCGTATTTGCATAATTGTTTTGCTGTTGGCCGCCCTGACGCGAACCGCCTTGGCTTTGCGACTGAAAGCTTCCCGTTCTCAGCAAGTCAGGCTGATTCGCGACCAGGCGCGCAAGCTCTGAGCATAGGCTATCAACACGGTTTTTAAGGTAATTATTAAACATGTCAGACACCATCGTCATCCCGCCTTGCATCCATTGGCCCGAGCCGCTGAATTCAGGGTGATTAAACTGTGCCATCCCGCCATTTCCATTGATGACCGACTCAAGCATGCTTAACACCGCATCAAAGCTGAAGCCGTGACGTCTTGCGATTTCTTCGATTGCCAGACGACCGTTTGGAGAAAGTTGTTGCATGGTAGTTTTCCTATTCTGCGAATGACAAAGGGAAAGGTTGCGATCGATGCCAATGGCGTACTACAGGCAAGGATGGGAGATCGTGATGAGAGGTAAATGCTGATTTTGCGACATTTTAAACCGTTATCAAGCTTGCACGCCGTGATTCTCCGTAATACAACGGGTTAAGGGCGGTAAACATGCAACCAGTGTTTCCGGCGCATAACATACTCACACAATCGGTGACTTTGTCGACACATTAAAGCGCAGTACAAGCCCAAATATGAGGTCGTCTGACACAAGGTCTGGAATGTTGCGATAGTGGATTGAGGTATGGTGACGCCGTACAGACTGGTTTATGGAAAATACTATTCAGACTGAGGGGAGGATTTTGATGACAATACACATCGAACGTATTGTATCGGGCACTGTGCTGCGAATATAACGACTATCGCAATCTACGCACCAGGTAGGTGCATTTGTTCCTGCAAGAAAATACTAATATTCAGACACTAAGCTAAGCGTTGCTGAATCTTAGTATGTTTTCTAAGTATGTTTTTAAAACCACGCTGCAACACTGCAACGTCGCCATATTAGATCGATTTGTTATCTTGCTGCGATACTGATTTTGATGAAACATAAAAGCGTAGAGCAAAGGCGACGACTGCTAAAACGACTGGAAAATATTGAAGTGTGCTCATGTTGTGGCTCCAAGAAATAAGGGTTAAATCGATAGCCACAAGTATAAAAAAGAAGCCGTTCGAATGCCAATTTCGAATACCCATCTCTACTATATGTTTCTTGAATATCACCACCTTATTAACCTTATTTTTAACCTGATTGACAGAGCCACACAGACTGAATCACAGAACAGTCGATTTCAAGCGAATTTATCTCATCAAATATTCTCCGCACGTGCAAGCATTGTGCACACAGCGTCGCGCGCCTCGGCTGCGAGTGCCTGCATGTCCAGACCCGGCACAGCGCCATCGCGCACAACTTCGCGCCCGCCGATCAGCAGCGCGCGCAAATGCGCCGCACCACCACTGGCAACCGGACCGATGGCGGGATCGTGCAGGCCAAAATAACGCGGGTTGCGGCTAAGGTCGTAGATCGCGATATCAGCCGCTTGCCCGGGCACCAATGTGCCGACAGCAGATAAACCCAACACGGCCGCGCCGCCTGCAGTACCCCAGCGCACCACATCCTCGACGGTTGCTGCATCAGCGCCAGCTTCGCCTTTGCCATTTTGATAGACGGGCCGCGCCGCTTCGCCACCCTTGGCACGTTGCATCAGCCACGCTGCGTGCACTTCCGAAATCATATCGGCGGCTTCATTTGAGGCCGCGCCGTCCACCCCGAGAGAGATAGGCACGCCAGCGTCTTCCAATGCGCGGATGGGTGCAATGCCACTGCCGAGTCGACCATTACTTTGCGGGCAATGCGCAATGCCGGTGCGGGTCTGACCCAGCAACGCGATCTCATCCGCATCAAGTTTGACCATGTGCGCGAACCATACATCCTCACCAACCCAGTCAACACTCTCACAAAAGCGCACCGGACTCATATTGTGCATACTTTGCACGCTATCTTGATAGCCCACCGTTTCCGAAAGGTGCGAATGCAGGCGCAAGCCCAGCCGACGCGCAACCGCAGCACACTCACGCAATTCGTGCGGTCGCATCGAATATGGTGGCGTGGTCGGGGCAACCACAATGCGGCGCATCGCGTCGGGTGCGGGATCGTGATAGCGCGCTGCCAGACGTTCGATATCGGCCAGATAGCCATCAAAGGTCTCGGCCCGCATCGCTTGCGGTAATGTCGATTCAAGCTGGCGTGTGAGTGTGGCACCGCCGCGGCACAGTACAAAGCGTAGACCGAGTTTCTCTGCCTCCTCGAACAAAATCGCCGAAGAATCGAAATCTTGTCCCGGATAATAAAGATAGTTGTGATCTGCAACCGTCGCGCAGCCTGATAAAACTAATTCAATCAATCCAATACGCGCCGCCAGTCGAAACAGCTTCGCGTCAAACGCAGCACGGAAGCGGTACGGCGTCGCCGCCAGCCAAGGCGTCAGCGTCGCATTGATACCAAGCGGATCGCCTTTGAGCAGCGCCTGAAACAGATGATGATGGGTATTCACCCAAGCCGGATAAATCACACAATCGGTGGCGTCCAGTGTTCGTTCGCCGGAAAGTGGCGTCAGGCTGCCGATTGCGGCAATACGCCCATCCGTTACACGGATATCAGGTCCGATATGGCGGGCCGCATCGCCGCTTAAACCAGTGAGGATGCTATTGGCATTACGGATCAATAAGTTGTTCACGATAACTCGCTTTCATGCCAGTGGCGCAGGCACAAGCGGGAGATCGCGGCCATGCTAAGAAAGAGTAGCACGCCAGTGACCGCGATCAGCAACAACGCTGCAAACATTACCGGAATGTTTAATTGAAAGCCTGCCTGCAATATCTGATAAGCCAGACCCGCACCGTTGCCACCCGTGCCAGCGACGAATTCAGCGACGACCGCACCGATTAACGCTAATCCGCTGGAGATCCGCAAGCCGCCAAAAAAATATGGCAAAGCACTTGGAATGCGCAGCCGCAGCAATATCTGCGATGGCGTCGCACGGTTCAGTTTAAACAGGTTCAGCAAGCCAGGATTGACACTCCGCAAGCCTAATAAGGTATTGGAAATAATAGGAAATAGCGCGACCATGGCAGAGCAGATCACCAATGCCGCTGTCGGCTGCTTGACCCATATAATGATCAGCGGCGCAATCGCAACGATGGGCGTCACCTGCAACAGAACGGCATAAGGAAAAAGACTGATTTCGATCAGGCGACTCTGCACCAAAAGGAACGCGACGACGACGCCTAGAATTGTTGCACTTAAAAACGCCAGCGCAGTCACCTTCAGCGTGACTAGCAATGCGCCAAACAGCGCGCTCCAGTTAGCAAATAGCGCATACATAATTTCCAGTGGCGTTGGTATCAGATAAGTGGGTACTTTCCAGATAACGCACAACGTCTGCCACGTGCCTAGCAATAAAAACCCTACCAGCAGCGGCGCAAAGAAACGCAGCGCACGCGGGTTATGAATGAGTGGCAATTTCATAGTAGTCTCCTTTTACGCGTCAAGCGCGTTGGCACGGATCAGCAGTTCGGAAAGAGTTTGGCAGTGCTGCACAAATTCAGGCGAGACGCGAAACGCCTCGTCGCGATGCGCTGGTCCGTCAATCTCAACCTCGGCAATCACGTGGCCGGGTCGCGCGCCCATCACCACCACCTTCGTCGACAAAAATACCGCCTCATAAATACTATGCGTGACAAAAACAACGGTCAGATCCTGCTTACTCCAGAGATCGCGCAGATCGGCGTCCAACTTGTTGCGGGTGAATTCATCCAGCGCACCAAACGGCTCGTCCATCAACAACAAGTTGGGTTCGGTCGCCAGTGCCCGTGCGATCGACGCGCGCATCTGCATGCCACCAGAAAGCTCGCGCGGCCACGCATGATGAAATTTTGACAGACCCACCAAATCCAGCGCACGTGCTACACGGGCATCGCTTTCCAATTTTGGTATTCCCGCAAGATTCAGCGGCAGGCGGGTGTTAGCGGCCACACTTGCCCATGGCATTAATGTCGCTTCCTGAAACACCATCGACATACCGCGACCAGGCTGGCGCAATGGAATGGCACCCTCATTCCACCAGCGCACATGTCCAGCGCTCGGTTGATCCAGACCTGCAAACATCCGCAGCAGCGTACTCTTTCCACAACCGGATGGACCAAGTAAAGAGACAAACTCGCGGCGCTTCACATTGAGGCGCACGTCGTTAAGCGCATGCGTTCCGTTGGGGTAGATTTTTTCTACCTTGTTAGCGAACAAAACGCTGTCAGCATCAGGGTTGATCGCACGTTCCGCAGAAGTAATCGGATTATATTTCATCAGCATAGCGTTCTCCTTGGCGGTCCGGTTCAGGTACGAAAAACTTCGACTTCACCATGTGCGGTGAGCAAATCCAAAAGCTGCTTGCGGATCATCAATCCGGGTTTGTCCGACGGCATGTGAAACTCTATGCGGCGTCGGGTATCGATACAGGCGTCTGGATCAGTCGCTTCCAAAATGCCGCGGTCCTCGGCCGTAATGGCTGCATCCCAATCGATCAGCGTCTGCGTGCTAACAGCCTCTTCGCTGTCATTGCGATACAGCCATTGCACCAAAATCATGTGATCATCATCAATTGGCGTGGCACAGTTATAGATAATATGATCGATACCGCTAGTTGGGTACATGCAGCCGAAGCGGCGGCAAAAAGGCAGATAGTAGCGATTGATCAGGTGCCGATTGGTGATCGCATCACTGGTGCCCGTGATCTGGTGACCAGCTTGCGGATTGCGGATCGGCACCATCGTTTCGGCTTCGAAACCATAGTCGGTATCGGTGAATGTATAAGGGGCTGGCGTGGGTTGATCCAGAATACCAAAATTAGCTTTATGAACAAAAGAAAAATGCGCATTGTCGAACGAGTTTTCCATCATCCGTACCGGACTGGTTTTCCATTCCTCATAGAACTGAAATATGCGTCGATAGCCTGGCGCACCGTCTTCAGGAAAATCCGGAATCGGACGTAATGGATCTTCCAGTGCCACCCAGACATAACCGTATTTTTCCTGGCAATGAAACGATGGTACTTTGGCCCCGGCGGGGATGGCATTGCCTGGATTTTGCGGAATTTTTACACAGGCGCCAGAACAGTCATACGTCCAACCGTGATACCCGCAGACGATGTTATCGCCCTCAACAAAACCCTTGGAAAGCTTGGCTGTGCGATGGCAGCAACGGTCGCGCAATGCAGCTGGCGTCCCATCCTCTTTTTTCCATAAAACGATATTTTCACCAAGAAGCGTAAAAGGCTTCGGACCATCTTCAAGACTGCTCATTGGCATTAATGCATACCAGAAGCGACGCAGGACAGGCTGTTTTGTAACTAACATGGCGGTACTCCTTACTGTTTAGGACTTTCGCAAAATCGCCCCAGCGGCGTTGTGCTCTCCTAGCCGTACTCGCGTACTGACTTCGTCGGCACGCCTTGCTGGGACGGTTTTTCCTGAGTCCTAAATTTAATTATTTAATTATTTAATTATTGATTATTTTTATTCGATCGAAAATGAGGAAAGTGTTTCAACGTAAGTTCGTTTAAACCATGCTCATCTCCGTAAAAATCAAGGCATGATTTTCAGGTCTTTAACAAACCGTGTCGTGTAGGCCTTTTTCCAGTCGGTGTCGGATTTCAATAATCCGGCCGATACCATGAATTTGTAGGTCTGTTCCCAGCGTGCGTCGGTCATCACGCCTGCGCCTAGTTTGGCTGCGTCGCCGCCGTCAAAAACCTTTAGTTCTTTCATCCGTTTGACGCCATAGGCGATCTGCTCGTCATCCATTTTAGGATTTTCTTTTTTGATCAGTTCATTACCAGCGGTTGGGTCGGCGAGGTAACTTTTCCAGCCTTCAATCGATGCTTTCACAAAGCGCGCCACCATGTCTGGTTTGTCCATGATCGTCTTCTGCATCGTCACAATCGTGCTGCCGTAGGGTGGATAGCCATCATCTGCAAACAGGAAGAAATTGGTTTTGACGTTGCCCTTCATCGCCTGAAATGGCTCGGAAGAAGGATAGGCTTGCTGCGCCACGTTTGGATCGGCGAAAAACGGTTGCAGATTAAATGTATACGCCCGCACCTGAGCATCGGTATAGCCGTATTTAGCCTCAAGCCAAGGCAACCAGGTTGCGTGCGCCGTGCTGCCTGCCAAAATAGTTTTGCCCTTCATATCGGCCAGACTTTTGACATTCTCGTGCGTCATCATGCCCTGCAAATCTTTCTGAAACGAGGTGGCGACGGTGGTGACCGGCATCCCTTTTTCAACCGCGCTCAACACCTGCAGATCGTAGCCCATGATGAAGTCGGCCTGACCCGCAGCCAGCAGCTGCATACCATTGATCTGCGGACCACCCATCTTGACGGTGACGTCGAGGCCATATTTTTTGTAAATACCTTTTGCCACAGCTTGATAAAAACCGCCATGCTCCGCTTGTGCGTACCACGACGTAAGGAAAATAACTTTATCCTCAGCATGGGCCAGCGGTGCAATCAGCGTGGTGGTGACGAGTGCCATCGCAGTCGCAACACGACGCAGCAGCACACCGTAACGCGTGGAGGTACGAGAAGGGGACAAATGACGGGCAAGGGCGAGCAGCATTTCGGTTCTCCGTTGAGAGGTTGCGCACAGCAAAGCCATGCGATGAACCGGAACACAAGAGGGCGACCAAGCGACAGGCGTAAAAGCGCAAAAATGCCAAAGCAATCGTTGGGTCCCCGTTGCGCTCCGTAACGAACACAAGCGTCCATATGGCGGACGCGCAACGGTCATCAAACCGACCGTTACCAGAGCAATGACCCGTTATGCGATCCAGGAAGACCTCACAATTGCCAGCTTCTACTCCGCAATTAGCTAAGCAATCTACGTGCCAACGCGTAGTGAAATAGTCATTTTTATTAAAATCAGATATTTAGAGGAAGTGCGGTTACTATAATATTTCTTAGTGGAAATGGTTAGTGGGTGTCTGCATCAAATCTGCGCAAACATCTGGCTCATCTTGGTGCGGAAAGATGGCGATGACCCATTAAATAGCGATGGAACCGGGAGGCCTTGATGGATCAATGCCACATCTTTATTCTCGGTGATCCTATTTGAACGAGAGATATCAGCGCCGCTTGTTTGGAGGAAATGTTGAAGCTTCTCATGTCGATTTACTCTCGACGCTTGTTTCAAGCGTACGTTGGTGTGTCGCTATTTGGAGGTAGTGAAGTAAGGGGATAAAAACTAGGGTGAAGCTTAAAAGCTATTTTTAAATAAAAAAGCCACCAATTTTGTTGAGGATCCTCTTCGGATGAACTACTTAAGCAGTCTAAAAGATGCAAGTGACTTACATTTTGGGCGTAAAGCATGTTCTTTGGCGCAACTGATAGGCGGAGGATTTAATGTCCCCAATGGCGTCGTCATTGCAGACATTGTTATTAACCTTTCTGCCTTCGATGCAGAAATACTTTTCCATTTTGACAGTCTGCAGACTCCGCTTGTTTCAGTTCGCTCAAGCAGTCGTAACGAAGATTCAGTGTATTCGTCAAGGGCGGGCCAGTTCACCACATTATTAAATATTGATCGTAGCGGCTTATTGAAAGCGATTGCGGCCGTTCGGGAGGATGCACAGATTAAAGGTGAGTCTATTGCCGTCATCATTCAAACTATGGTGATCGCGGAAATAGCAGGCGTTTGTTTTACCTGTGATCCAACAACAATAGATTCAGATAATCTGCGCCTGGAAGTCGTAAAAGGGGGGTGTGATGCGCTTGTTTCCGGCAAAATATCTCCATCCAGCTACGTATGGAGTCGTGCGACAAGTGCTTGTATTTATCGCTATTTACAAGCGGATCTTGATTTTGCTGACGAGTATATCGATTTACTCTGTCAACATTTTGTTAGCATCGAGCAGATGTTTGGGCATCCGGTAGATATTGAATGGGCGTTACATCAAAACAGAATTTTTATTCTGCAAGCACGTCCCATCACCGCCAAATCCTATACGCTAAGCGAATTTCATTATCAGTATGCCTGGTCTACAGATGAGCCTATGTGGACGATGGATTTGGGGTTCAAGGTACGTACCGGGGAGTTAATAAATACCCGCGGGAGCGAACCTTTTGAACCGCACCAACCGCTGATCTACGTAAAAAAAGGACGCTACGTCTGTTTTGAAGGTGATCACATTTCTGATATTCCACTTGATAAGACCACGGCCAGGCTCGCGCAATTTTGTAAAAATACCGAATCGCTCATTACGCAGCAAACGGATTTTTTTGATAAGCTGGATACGACCTGCGTTACAGAGCTTACCAATATTGGGATAGTCAATTTGCTAGAGTCCTGCGCTGATTTCTATTGCCTCCATATCGCCGCCTATACGGCCACGGAAAGCAGTGTCATACGGCCTTTAGAAGACTATCTCAGAACACGAATGGGTGATATTGCTTTCTTGCAAGCGATGGCGACGGCAAAGCGTGATCTTATTTGTGAAGAGCACGATAGCTGGCTGGCGCTGACCAATAAACCTTTCGATGAGAATAGCTTGTTCGCGCACGTCCGATCTTTCCCTTTTCTTGCACTTGGTTTTCATGATCGTGATGCATTAAATCATTATTTAATACGCATGTATTACATTACTGCAGCACGCTCTTTGACCAAAAAAACTACGCCAACTCCAGCATCAACTTCTTTGGAAAGCGGCATCACTCTGTCTGATCAGGATCAACAAAAATTAACCTTATTTCTCACTCTATCTGATCAACGGATGAGAATTAAAAATGGATGGGCTGGCCTCACTTTTTTCATGTTTCCTTTTCTTGAGCAGATAGCTATAAGTCGCAACATTCCAATATTAGATATCTACGGTTATTATCTTTATGAAGAATTATTGGCGTTGATTCTTCACGGACAAATACTCTCGGTCGCAGAGAAAATAAGGCGTGATGATCTATGCATTTGGATTAAACAATCTAATGAAAATAGTTTTCTCACCGGATCATCATGGTTATGGTTGTGCCCAAATCAAACCTCAGAGATGCCCGACTATTTGCCTGGCATAGTGGCGCAAGATGGATACGCAGCCGGTATTGCACGGGTCATACTTTGCAATAATCCCGAGGCACTTTCCGATGCAGAAAAATATTTTAACGATGGCGATATTTTAGTCACGGATATGGCGCAACCTCTTATGTTTAACTTGATAGAGCGTTGTTCGGCTGTGGTAACTGATGAAGGTGGCGTGTTGTCGCACGCTGCGATTATTTGTCGTGAACGGGGAATTCCTTGCGTGGTACAAACCAAATATGCAACGCAATGGTTGCAATCTGGAGACGAAATTCAAGTCGCTGAAGGTAAGGTGGTGTTAATAAAGCGGCGAGAATAAATAGTGTTGTTTTTTACGTGGGATAGTTAGCTTAGGTTGTACTTGATGTTTAGGGGCAGAAGTGTGATCAAGTCTTCTGCAAATATTATATGCGACCCTCCTGGTGTGTTTTCCTAGGTAGTAGTCTCTTTTCGTATCACGCTCAGGGAGGCAGCATGTCGGGCGCAGGTATCAACGAAACGTCCTGATCGATGGCTGCCCGCTCTTGCGCTTGTATGGCGCGCTGAAATCCTATCCGACTTCGCAGGCGCTCCCAATAGGCCAAAACTGAGGGCGTAAAGCGCTGGCTCAAATCCAGATGTTCCGCCAGTAACAACGCATAGCCAACCGAGACGTCGGCGGCAGTAAAGCGTCCCGCGCATAAAAATTTCTGTTGCGCCAATAGGGTTTCGAGCGTTCTCAGGCGCGCCAGAAACCATTTTGTATAGTCCTCCACCGCCTGCGGTAACAGTCGATCCGGTGATTCGAACCGCCCATAGCGCAACACTAACGTTTGCGGAAAAGTCAGCGTTGCTTCACCAAAATGCAGATAATTCAGATACGCCCCGAAGTCCGGTTCATCAATCTCCACGTTTAAGGATTTTGGTGAAAATCGGGCCGCCAGATACTGACAAATGGCGGTCGATTCGGTCATCTGCGTGGCGTCGTCGGAGAAGGCCGGAACCGTGCCTAAAGGATTGATGGCAAGAAAAGGCCGTGCGAGCACGCGGGGCGGGAACGGCAGCATCTTTAATTCATAGGGAATACCCAGTTCCTCCAACATCCAAAGTGGTCGGAACGAGCGTGCGCTCATGCAGTGATACAAAGTAATCACGATTCATTGCTCCAAAGTTGTAGCCGCTGATATCGGGCTTTGCGATGGAGTCTATCATTTTCAATGCGAAATGCTTTCGAGCGATTTGCCCCGGGTGCGCGGTCCCATCACACCGATGGTGATCATCACGATCAGCATCGCACCGGCGATGAAGATGAATACGCCCTCGACCCCGAATCGCCCAAGAATATGGGCAATGACAAAAGAACTCAACACGGCCGACAGTCTGCTCCATGAATAGACGAAACCAACCGCGCGCGCTCTGATGCCGGTTGGATAGAGTTCCTGCTGATAGGTGTGATAAGTGAAAGAAATAATATTGCCCGCCAGCGTGAGAGAGATGCCCAGTGCCACGATCATCGCCGGTGCGCTGACTTGGCTAAAAATCAGTCCGCACACGACATTGACACCCGCCATCACGACGATCACATGTTTACGTTCGAAACGATCGGCAATCCAATAGCCAATTAACGGACCGATAGGTGCTGCCAAACCGATCAGCGTTGTGTAAAGAAGACTGGAGGTGACGGTGATACCCTGTTTGACCAGCAAGGTTGGTACCCAGTTGGCAAAGCCAAAAAAACCGATGGTCTGGAAGATGTGAAAAATAATCAGCATAATGGAACGCTTGCGGTAAGGCGGTTTCCACATGTCAACAAAGCGGCCCACAACGGCGATTGGTTCCGACGGGCCGGGCGCAGGCAAGGGTTTGCCAGTTTCTGTTTGTACTTTGAGTTCTAGCGCACGCAGGATCTCGTCTGCTTCTTTCAGGCGACCTTTGCTTGCCAACCAGCGTGGACTTTCTGGCACGTTGCGACGGATCCACCACACCAACACTGCGCCAAAACCGCCCAGTAACACGACCCAGCGCCAGCCAGCCACGCCGAAAGGCGCGTTTGGTACGAGCAGATACGATAAGAAAGCCACTACGGGAACCGCTGCGAAGCCGGTTGCCTGACATACCGCGAAGGCTCGTCCGCGCAAGTGTTTTGGGGCCAGTTCAGATAAATAGGTACCGATGGTGATCAGTTCGACGCCGATCCCAAGGCCTGATACAAAGCGCCAGCTGTTGAGGCCTAATGCCGTCGTTTGGAACACCATGATTGTATTGGCGATTGCGTACCACAGCAAGGCGTAGGTAAAAATGGCTCTACGTCCAAAACGATCTGCCAGAAAGCCGCAAGCTATCGTGCCGACAAATAGTCCGGAAAATAGCGAAGCAATAAAACTGGCGACACCGGAAGTACCGAACAACCCGGCCGTGGTAGCCGTGAGAATCCCACTTTTGACCAGACCTGGTGCAATATATCCGGTAAACAACAAATCGTAAATTTCAAAAAAGAAGCCAAGGCTCAACAGCACGATGAGTTTCCATACTGTTCGCGAAGCGGGGAGACGATCAAGTCTGGCGGAAATACTGCCGCTGTCGAGTGGCACCGTTGGCGCGGTTAAGTGTGCAACCTCTACAGTCGCTAGCGACGCGGAAGAAAAAGGGGGGTGAATAGGCCATGTCTTGTCTCCATCTATTTTTAATTTGATCAGGATTTACACAACACTACCGCAGCAACACGGCAACCTTTTGCGCTTAAATCCTGTCGATACAGCTAACGTCTACAGTCAATATTCAATAGCTAAGGTTGGGTGTCATGAACCGCTTGCGCGATTGCTTCCCCCCTCTCGGGGCCGATTCCATCGCCCAGAAAAAGTGCAATTTTCATCATGTTATGCTGACGCTGTCTGATGTGTGTAACGCTGACAAAGTTCTTCGAACGAGATCAGTTCACCGGCGATAGCGCTGGCAACCACAGTGGGCGGACTGGCCAGCCACACCTGTCCGGGACCTGATCGTCCGGGAAAATTGCGATTGATCGCACTCACCGTAATTTGATCGGATGCCGTTGATGCGCCCGGCCCACAATTCGCACAGGAACCGCATGACGGTTGCAGAATCTCCGCACCGACCGCTTCAAAGGCCGCCATATAACCTTGCGCCATGCAGTAGTCGCGCACTGCAATTGTGCCGAACTGCAGATAGAGTTTGACGCCGTCAGCCACACGCAGATCATGTTTTGCAGCCCACGACAATACGGCATGATAATGATCAAAGTCCTCGCGTTTGCCTGCCGTACAGGAGCCGCCGTAGGCGATATCGACCTCCACCCGATCCGATAACTGGTGCAAAGGAATGCCGTTTCCCGGGTCACCGGGAAGCGCGACCATTGGCGTGAGTTTGGCGCAGTTAACTGTGATCACGTGAGCATAGTTAGCGCCAGGATCGCTGCACATCCACGGTTCGATGATAAACTCTATGTCTCGCCGCTCTCGCAAAAAGCGCACCGTTTCGGCGTCGGGTGCGACGATTCCTGTAAATCCACCTAACTCGGCGGTCATATTGGTCAGGGTTGCGCGTTCGTCCGTACTCATCAGCGTGACTGCCGATCCACCAAATTCAAATACCCGTCCAGCGCCAACACCGGCCTTGATGTCCTGATGCGCAAGCAGATACAGCACGATATCTTTTGCCGTCACACCGGCCGGGATGGGGCCGGTCAATTCAACGCGCATCACCTGCGGAACCGTGATGCGCACGGCGCCGGTCACAAATGCGTTAGCCATATCGGTGGTGCCGACGCCAAAAGCCACACAGCCGAGTGACCCACTATGCGGCGTATGAGAATCGGTGGCGACCAGCACTTGGCCCGGCAGCGCGTAAGTCTCGGTCATGATCGGATGCGAGATACCCTCAGCGCCATGCGCCCAGTCATCTTGCAAATGACCATGCGAGCGCAAGCCGTAATCTTTTACAAAAGTGCGGTGAGCAATCGACAGACCACGCAAATCCGGTAACAAACCGTTGGTTGCATGCATCGGGCTGCGCTCGGCGTAGGACAGATGATCTTCGAAGGTGACGATGGCCTCAGGCTGATGCAAGACTAGCGGCGTGCCAAAGCTTGAATGCAGCATGTGCGCACACATACCGGTGTAATAATCGACGATGAAGCGCCAGTCGGCCCGTACGAATGCGCCGCTGCCGTGCTGCAATGCGCCATCCACGTCATCGGTCTTGATCGCATGACGTGCCAAAATTTTTTCAAAAAGCGTTTTGGGCTGGTGAATGTCGAGTGACGGTGCGAGGGCCGATACCGACCGCATGCGCTGTTGCCCATAGCGCAATAAGCCGCCGCAACGCAGGATCGCCGCCGCCAGCGTATCCCGCGAGCCGACAATTTCTGCGATGTCAATCGATTCGCCGCGCTGAATGCGTTCAATCAGAGAAAAATCGGTGGATGTGAATAAACCGACGTTGTCCGCATTCTGACGATAAATACGCGCAAAACTTTCGGCGATCACCAGTTGAATTCCCGCAGCGCGCTCCGCCACCGGACTGTGCTCGCGGGATGAGCCCTTGCCATAGTTTTTGCCCGCAACGGTCACGCTGAAGTCCGCTGAGCGCACCGCGTTGCGGCCAATCGGCAAACTATCGCCGACTTTCAGGCCCACATAAGGATAGGCGGCGAGCTTCTCGTCGTAATGCACCAGCAATGGCATCGGCGTGATTTCATCGGTAGAAATATCATCGCGTAGCTTTCCTGCTTGCGACAACACCAGGTCGCTCCCAGCAAGTTGCGCTGTAATAATAGTCGGGTCAGTGCTAAGAAAAAGGATTCGCCCTGTGAGCGTAAGTTGTGTCATGTCAGTCTCCTGAGACGCAATTTACGGTTACAAACACTTTTAGAGGAAGTGCTTTGTCAGCAAGGGGGGCATCGCGGGCGACGATGCCCCCGGGAGGCGACCATTCTAGGTTCGATTTTCTCTCACTCTTACAACCTTGGCCTAGCCCTGCAACACGTCGATCAAAGCATCGACCACGCGCGGACGTGGTGTTTTACGCAAGGCGAAGAGTCGTAATTCGCGCCCAGCCCAACGCTCGTCCAGTAAACGGCGCACGAAGCGATTCGCACCCGCGTATGCAGATGCCGCACTTTCGGGTAGCACGGTAATGCCAAGCCCAGCCTCGACCATCCGGCAAGCAGCATCAAAACTGCTGACAGACACCGCAAATTTTGGCGTTCTCGATGCAGCCGCGGCGCGCTCATGCAATAATAAATCCAGCGTGCCACCGATATGGATCGAAATTAACGGATACGCCAATACTTCGGCGAAACGCAGGCTCTTCTTCTTTGCCAGTACGTGACCGGCAGGTAATACCACCAGCAGCGGATCGTCCGCAAAGTGCCACGACTCGATGCCTGCCGGTATCTGAATATTGACGCCGATCCCCAGATCAGCGCGGTCGTCCAGGCAGGCGCGCACGATTTCCATACTGCTGCCCTCACTTAATGCCACGTCCACATGCGGATATTGCGCAGCAAAACGCTTGAGTCGTTCGGGCAAAAAGCCCACGACCGACGACGGATTGGCAAACAATCTGACAGTGCCGGCGATCTCGCCGCTTAGTGCCTGTATTTGACGCACCAATGCTTCCAGATCACCCTCAATTCTGGTCGCCAGCGCGGTTGTCAGGTGTCCCGCCTCGGTCAAGGTTATACCGCGTGGCGAGCGCACCAGCAGCGGCGCACCAATTGCCTCTTCAAGATCAGCTATGCGTCGACTCAGTGCGGAGGGCGCGATATGCTCCTTGGCTGCAGCACGCGTGATCGATCCTTCCTGAGCGGCAGTTACCAGCAGTTGAAGACTATAAGCGTCAATATGGCGTTTCATATGTGTAGGTCAGATGTGTAGGTCAGATGTGGTGAAGACGACGCAACTGCATATTTGGCCCAAAGGCTTGAAGAGGGTGTTTGGATCGCATGGAGGTTATAAATTTTTTCCTTACTTTAGACGACATCATTCTTGCTTGTCAATAATTCGCTTAACGACGTGATTGTCATCGACAGACTGGGCGAACCCCTCGAATCTGATGCGGCCTTATAATAAGGTTTGAACCATCAACACCCATATTTTCCGACATGATGAGGCTTGCCGAATGATCTTCGTCGC
This sequence comes from Glaciimonas sp. Gout2, assembly GCF_035018905.1. NCBI lineage: Bacteria > Pseudomonadati > Pseudomonadota > Betaproteobacteria > Burkholderiales > Oxalobacteraceae > Glaciimonas > Glaciimonas sp. Gout2. The sequence goes on from NZ_JASJXA010000002.1 coordinate 179,761, forward strand.
TGACATCGGTTGCATTAGCGTGGTATCGCGCTAACCACATATTCGTAAGCTCTGCACGCATTACAAATAATAGAAATACGACTAAACAAAAGGAATCATCTAATGAGCGCAGGTAAAAGACTAGCAGGAACCATTGATCCTATGCATGTGTGGGAGGGTGCTGGCGGCGTGAAGATTGCAGGCGATTCATGGGGCGATCCCAGCGGTCATTTGGTGATCTTGCAACATGGCGGCGGACAGACCCGTCACGCATGGAAGCGCACTGGTCGCCTACTGGGCGCGGCGGGTTATCACGCGGTGGCTTTTGATGCACGTGGTCACGGTGATTCGGAGTGGGCACCGGACGGATTATACGGTCAGGATGTCATGGTCGAGGATCTGAAGTGTGTCATCGCCGCGCTGGGCAAAGGGCGGCCGGTATTGGTCGGTGCATCAATGGGCGGCGGAACCAGCCTGGTGGCGATTGGTGAAGAACATGTCAATGCCACGGCCCTGGTATTGGTGGATATCGCGCCGCGTGTCGAGACCGAAGGTATCGACAAAATTCAGGCGTTCATGAGCCTAAAGCCGGATGGATTCGACTCCCTGCAAGAAGTCGCCGACGCGATTGCGAGTTATCAGCCGCATCGTGAGGCCCCAAAAAATCTCGATGGATTGGCCAAAAATGTACGACTCGGCAGCGATGGCAAATATCGCTGGCATTGGGACCCGCGGTTTCGGCCGCAACGGCACGATTTTGTCGCCCGCGAAATTCGGCTGACAGAGTGCGCACGTCGGCTTCGGTTGCCGACATTGCTGGTGCGCGGCGGCTTGTCGGACGTGTTGACCGAAGAGGGCGCGCAGGATTTTCTACGGCTTTGTCCGCATAGTGAATATGTGAACGTGACCTCGGCAGGGCATATGGTGGCTGGTGATCGCAACGACGTTTTCGGTACGGAAGTCATCGCGTTTCTCGGGCGGAAGGTGCCGTCCGATGGCACACCTTCGTACCCATCTCAATCGTTGAGTCCGCATAGCGCGGCAGGAAATATGTTCGACGTTCCCTGATGCAGGTGTGCGGTCAAGATACAGCATAGTGTAAGAGATGCAAGAAGGGTGTTGACGGTATTGGTCGATACCCTTCATAAAAATTCAGCCGGACTTTACATTCATGCTGTGGTATTTCCTGTCCTTGCCTGACGCGTCCACAGCCGACGATCTTTAGAAAAATGTGGTGCTCGATTTTACAAATCGCGTTGCAATGCTCTATACTCTTTTCGTCCCCGAATAAAAAAGTGAACAGGCTTGATAACCTGAATACACAAAAGCGCACAAACGGCGCAATGCCGTTTTTTTTCGTGCGGTCGTCTTCGTTCGCCTCAATGGGCGGCGGTGACGGGGAAGTCCGCGGACTTGCTGGTTTTCTTTTGTGTGCCAGTTTATCAACCCTGCCATTTTGCCGCCCACCCGCTTGATAACGGGAAGCGGATGAAAAATACACACAAAGGAAAGACATTGCTTAATATCGTTAAACCTATCTCATCCGACCTACGAAACTGCGAAAGTGATGCAGTTGCTATTTTTAGCAGTACAGTCGAGACGCCGAAAAATTCAGGTCATTCTGTTAATGCCGTTGCTGGATTTTCACCCGCAAATTTGGATAATTTCGCCCGTGACGTTAGGATGACACAATCATGAGCGACCCGTCCAAAGCATTTCATCAATCGTTCACATGGCTGCCTTCTCATCATAAAAATAACCCGGTGGCGCAATTTTATGCGCTCACAGTAGATGTCTGCCGTGGGGTGCAGACATGCATTAATCTGGCCCATATGAGCAACTCGGATAAAGGCACATCTGATGCACCAACGTTGACAATTCTTGACACGGAACGCTTGCTGCGCCTCGCCTTAACGTCATCGCACATGCTGGCGGACGTTGCCGAGAGGCGGATTGATCGACTTGACGACAGCGATAGCAAGAAGCCAAAGGTAGGGACTTAATGTGTGTATTAGTAAAATAATGTGATGTATTGTGAGAAAGAATGTCCTTCAATAAGCGACTAATCTTCATGGTCAGATGCGCGCCCGCTTACGCGTTGCTCTGGTCAGTTACGGCCCTTCTATTTTTGGATGAGGATGCAGCTATGTTGGCGTTTGCGTTTTGTTGATGTACGCGGTTGTATAGTGGTATAGGATAATAAAAAACTTACCAAGCCCGCTTTACAGCGGGCTTTTTAGCGCTCAATGCTATCTCAGCAAATATCTCGCAGGTTGCAAATCCCTATTCCGGAGGTCTCTCCGTCAGACTCTTTTGCCAAATATCCCGATAACCGAACGTCGGTGCCGGTATTTCCTCCGCAAACCAAAAATCAGTAAAGCTAGCCACATGCGGAGCAAGGAACCAGTGAGCATACCCATTGGCATCAATTGCCCACCAACGCGCACTTTTCGGTGCTTCCTTCCAATCAACATGTTGATGCATAGTATTCACCTCCAATAGATGTTGTCGTTAAATGTTTGGACAAGCTAAGCGGTAAGCGGTTTCAATGAATTTTCTGTAGGCGATGCGGATGAAGGCTTTTGCAGCCTGGTAATGCTTTAAAGAAATAAATTTTAGGCAATAAAAACCGCTAATGCAAGAATCAAATGGCTAGCAAGTAGCGCCTTAATCGGCTACACGGTAGTCTGAAGCGGGGATTTTTTTCGCAGAATACTTGGATAAAAATCATCTAATCGTTGCTTCATGTCATGGCGCTGTAATTCTTTCTAATTATTATGCAGCCTTGCCTGCGTTTTATTCGCACTACCGGGGCTGGCGGTCGGGAAACATACCAGCACCAATTCAGAAGCCCGCAGTATCTAGCGGGCTTTTTCACGTATGGCAATCGGATGACGGGTGGGAAGATGGAAATCATTTTTCACTTAACAATGTCAATGCATTGCAGCATTCTGGGCAAGCTGGTCAACTCTCAGAAGTTGTGAAAATAAGTGAATTGCCAACTAGCGAAATAATCAAGAAATCCTAGAATGGAAATACGCTTCACAGAAACGCATTAAAGCCAGTGACCGCACAAACACACCAATCCAGGAGGTAATGATGCGAATGCTACTGAATGTCAAATTTCCTAATGCTGAATTTAGTAACTCTGTCAGGGATGGATCTGCTGGTCAGAAAATAGGCCAGATTCTAGAAGGGGAGAATAGGGGAAACGGAGAAAATAGTGCGTTAAGCCTCTATGACTGCTTTTCTAGCCTGATTCGAGCTAATAGCCGAGCAACGGTGGACGGATGGACGTTGAAGAGTCGAGCAGCATCAGCAGCCGTTTTTTGACTGGAATTGACCAGGTGAAGGATTTCTTCTTGTTGTCTTGGCGTGAGCTTGGGTCTGCGACCGCCGATGCGACCTTCCTCACGGGCGGGCAACAAGCCGCTACGGGTACGCTCGCGCAGCATGGCACGCTCGAACTCAGCGAACGTACCAACGATTTGCATCATCATTCTTCCTGCCGGTGAAGTCGTATCGATGGCTTCGGTCATGCTGAGGAAACCAGCCCCCGCCAGCTCGATTTTCTCCATCAGTGTCAGCACATCTTTTAGCGAACGCGATAGACGATCGAGCTTCCAGACCACCAGCACGTCATCCTTGCGCAACTGATAGTTGTCGCATTAAGGAAAAAAGCTGAATTGAAGCCGTGGATGGTCTACCCGCTCTTATGCTGGACGGCCTGATCCAACGAGTGCATAAAATTGTTGCGCTGCGGTTATTTTCTGGAAGCCCCTGTGCATTAGTTGTCCTTTGCGTATCATGTGCATGATCTCAATACCAGCAAGTATGATTTTAGCAGCCCGAAAAGATTTGAATCCCATCATCGGTTTGGTGATGCGTTTAACGGCGCGATGATCTTGTTCAACGATGTTGTTGAGATACTTTACCTGGCGCACGATGATGGCAATTCCATGGCTGATGTTGATCGTATTAATGGCTGCTTTATTGGCACCGCTCTTGTCCATCACCACTTTTTCAGGAATGCCTTTGTCAAGTATGGCTTTGCGAAAGAAGTGCATAGCGGCTTGCTTATCGCGCTTTGCTGTCAATAGAGAATCAACAGTTTGACCGTCTTTGTCTACCGCACGATACAGATATTTCCAGTTACCTTTGACCTTTATATAGGTCTCATCCATACGCCAGCTAGTCCCCACCGGACGCTTCACTTTGCGAAACTTTTTTTCAAATATCGGCAACAGTTTGAGCGCCCACCGATGCACTGTCGAATGATCCACTTCGATGCCGCGCTCAGCCATCATCTGTTCCAGATGGCGCAGGCTCAATGAATACGCAATATACCAACGCACGCACATCAACATTATTTCCAACGGATAATGCAGACGTTTCAATGCCTTTGTCATTTCGGGAATCAGCTCGTCATTAGATATTACAGATAGGTTCATTGCAGATATTTGTCGTCTGGCAAAACACAAATTCTAAACTAGTGACGTTATTGCGACAAAACCAAAAAACCGCCGGTAGAGAGATTCTTGCCAGATCAGCAAGCGTTCGCCATACCAACGCGGGAGTAAGCAAGCGACGAGTAACGTGCTGCAGCCTGCGACCAGGAACGAACCGACAAAGTCGAACGGGACATGGAGTCCAACATAGATACGCGCCCAGGTAACCAGCACGGCCGCTTGCACCACAGCAGCAGCTGCCCGCCGCTGTGCGTGAACGAACAACGCCAACGCCATCGAGAACATCCAGGTTCCGTGATCGCTCGGCAATGATGCTTCTGGCACATGCGCGACGTAGGCGTGGCCGATGCCCATCATGAATGGTCTGGGGTGAAAATAGATCAGACCGATCAATTGATTCAACGCAAGCCCGAGTGCCATGCTCAATCCGGCGGCCAGTACGGCAAAGCGAGTTCGACGTCCCTCCCACAACCAAAGTCCGGCCAGCAACAACGGCGTAAAATCGAGCAGCCAGTTGGCAAAAAACGTGGCGACGGACAGTGTGAGTTGGGATGGCTGGGCAGGATTGACCATCAAAAACAAGGTCTGACTCAGTGTTTCCAACATTGAGACTCCTTCAAGAATAAATGGGTTGCAACAGCGAGACGAGTTTTTTCATGATCTTTTTCCGAGCGGAAATTTACTGCGTCAGAACTTTCTGGTCCTCCGGCAGAACCAGAACAACCTGACGAAGCAGTCCGTTCTGCGTGATCGGGGGGGGGACGGTTTGCATACCTAGCAGCAGACGTGGAATAACCGATGCATCTAAAAAATTAATCGTGCTGCCCAGCGTAAAAAGATGCCACGGCCGCTGCAACTCTTCCTGATAGAGCGCGCCATACCAGATTGGGGCGCTGCCCTTATGCTCAGGGGCCTCCAACAGATAGTCGGAACGCCACAGCCTCAGTATCATCCGTGTCATAGGCCGCGCCGGGTCGACGGCAACGAAAGCCAACTCCGAGCTCTTGCCCTGATCGTATTTCGGTAGAACAGGCAGATTCTTCGCCTCGGTATTGGGCGTAAGCCACAGCAGTGCCGCTGGTATCGACCAAGCTGCTGCCGGCTGCCAACCGGCAAATGTCAGGCGCCTTTGCAGCGTTGCCGTGCTGTCCGCCCATTGCAGAGGGAAAAACTCCTCATTATCCCCACTGATCTCTGTTCGCTGCTGAGGCAATTGGCGCCAATCACCATGGTTCCATTGATCCAACGTAACAGTCTTAACCAGTGCTGCTGCCGGGGTATAGCTGGTCAGATCGGCTGAGAATTGGTTGTGCATGGTCCAAATCGCTCCAACCAGCAATGCCACTGCCGCCAGCGCACCCAGGATTCTTGGGTGCAGCTCTTCCTTCACCTGTTGACGGGTATAGATGATGGCCATCAATGCAATCCACGCCAGTCCAAGACTCCATCCTGCCAATACATCCGATAACCAGTGCGCGCCTAGATACAGGCGAGAGAAGCCGATGAGTACGATGCCAACCACGGTGATCGCGGCGATCAACATCCGAATCAGCGGTGGTTGGCGGCTAGTGATTAAAAACGCCAGGAAACCGTAGATGACCATACTGGACGTCGCATGGCCGCTCGGAAAGGCATACTGTTCGACGCCGCTATACAGATTCAACGGGCGTGGCCGGCCTATCGTCCATTTAAACAGCTTGACCAGGACCTGAGCGAAAGCGGTCGTGACCACCCAATAGCCGGCTGTGCGCCAACAGCGTCGCACCAGCAACCAGCCCAGAATCGTGAGCGCAACCACCCACAGAACGCCGGCGCCGCCCAGCTCGGTGATGCCGACCATCAGTTTATCAACCGGTGAAGTCCGCAGCCCTTGCAGCCAATGGAAAATGGCTGCATCCGCTCCCACCAATGGATCGCTTGTGATGACGTCCTCCATGACGCCTAGGAAAAGCCAGCTGCTGCCGACCAGCAGCAGCGTCAAGACGAGTAATATCTGCGACTCCGGACGACGCGGATCGAGGAAGAAAAATACCCAGCCCTTGACGCGTGCAAATCGTCCGGCAGGTTGCCGGCTGGACCATTGCAAGAGACGATCACGCCCGCTCTCGACAACCGGCAGACCGGTCCTGATACCTGCGCGCGTCACCCAGCTTGCAAACCACACGAGCCCGGCCATCATGATCAAGATCACCGCCAATCTCCCGCTTACCGCTTCGGCGAGCTGGATCGAGGCGCCGAAGATGACGCCTGGCAGGATGTGTGCGGGAGACCATGCCAGCGCAGAACCGACATTCACCGCATAGAACCTGGTGCGCGGCATATGGGTGATGCCGGCAATGACGGGTACGACCGCTCGCACCGGCGCGAAGAATCGTGCGAACAAGATGCTCTTGCCACCGTGCCGTTGAACAAACTGTTCTCCGCGATTGAGCATGGCGCTACGCCGCTGAACAAATTGCCAGGTTCTGAAGCGTTCGTAATACGCACGTCCCACTTCGTAACTCAGGCCGTCGCCAGCCACCGCGCCGAATGCCGCAATACTCAGAGTTAGCCAGACATTCAAGACCCCGGCACCAATCAACGCACCCGCGGTGAACATCACTATCCCGGCGGGGACAAGCGTGCCAATGAGTACCAGCGATTCAGCAAACGCGACAAGAAAGATGACAAGCAGTATCCAATGCGGGTGAACGGCAATATCGTTAAGTAGCGCGTGCATTCGCAATTCCTTACCCAGTCGACAGACTGTCGTCGCTATACCGCTGGACGTCACTACCGAATTGCCCGAAGCGTAGCGAGAGCGTCGGCAGCACGATCAAATTGAGCAGCGTGGAGGTCGCCAGGCCCCCAAGGATGACAATGGCCATGGGCCCTTCGATTTCATTGCCCGGTTCTCCGCTCGACAGCGCCAACGGCAATAACGCCAATGCGGTGACCAGCGCGGTCATCAGGATTGGAATTAAGCGCTCGGCAGCACCTTGCACAGCCGTCTCGATATTCCAAGACATTCCTTCGACGTGCACCAGATTCTCATAGTGACTGATCAGCATGATCGAATTGCGCAGAGATATGCCAAAGAGCGTGACGAAACCAACCATGCTGCCGAGAGTGAGATTGCCACCAGTCAGCGCGACGATCAACACCCCGCCGACGAGCGCGAACGGCAGATTTGCCAACACCAGCGCCACGCTACGACGGCTCTTGAGCGCCATGAACAGCAAGAGCACAATCCCGAGTCCAGCCATGGCGCCATAGGCTAAAAGATCCCTTTGCGACTGCACCCGGGCATCATCCTCGCCGGAAAACAACGCATAGGTCCCAGCGGGCATAGCGATGTCCCGGTTGACGCGCACTTGCGCCTCACTGACAAAATCGCTGATAGGCCGTCCTGCCACATTGACCGATACGGTTTGCATGCGCTGGCCGCGGTTATGGGTAATCTGGTAGCGCCCCGAGGTTTGAACGATGTTCGCCAGTTCAGATAGCGGCACCATCATGCCATCTGGATTATGCAACGGCAGCGCTCTGATCTGGGTAATATTTGTTCGCGCGGCAGGCGCTAGCATCACGGAGATGTCGAATGTCCGGTTATCTTTATACGCTTGTGCGACGGGCACTCCCTGATAAGCGCTTTGGATAGCGTCCAGCACGTCCACCGGTTTGAATCCCCAGCGGCTCAACTGCTCCTGTTTTAGTTTTACATCCAGCTCCGGCGTACCCGGCGGCGCCTCCAGGCGGACATTCGCCGCACCAGGGATTGTCCCGACCAACTGGGCTATTTCCTGTGCCTTCCTGTCGATGACGTCGAGGTTGTCGCCAAATATATTGATTACCACAGGCGCTGTATTGCCTGAAATCGTCTCGTTAATGCGCTCAGTCAGGAATGTATTGACGGAAGTGGAGACGCCGGGAAACTTGGCTAGCGTGTCACGAATCCGTTGTAAGGTAACATTTTGTTCCCGGCCGCTCATCGGCTTGAGATCAACTTCAAATTCACCGATGTTCACGCCGGTAGGATCGACAATCTCGCTTGCCCGGCCGCTATGTTGCGCCACCAGGCGAATGCCGGGAACATCCATTAACGCCTTGGACATTGCCGTCCCGATGCGCATCGATTCGGTCAGCGACGAGCCGGGCGCCAGCACCATATGGACGATATAGTGACCTTCTTTTAACTCAGGAATGAAGTTGCCGCTAAAAAATGGCAACGTGGTCAGCGCACCGACCGACATGATCCCAACCAGGAAGATAATCGGGCCCGAACGGCGTTCAACGGCCGTCATTAGCCCTATGTAACGCGCCTTGATCGATGTAATGAGCCTTGGTTCCTGGGCATACGGAGGGGATTTAGTCAGCAAAGCGAGAGCCATCGCCGGCGTGAGGGTGAGTGCGACACCCAGTGAAGCCAGTACCGCCAGAATGTACGCCATGCCGAGTGGTGCGAAGAGTTTGCCGCCTACTCCTGACAGCGATAAGATCGGCAGGAAAATCAGAATCACGATGAAAGTTGCGTACACGACCGCGCTGCGCACCTCGATCGAGGCGCGCAAGACGACCTTGAACGCCGGCAACGGTTGCGGCAGATTCCGGTTCTGGCGTAATCGTCGCAAGATATTTTCCACATCAATGATGGCGTCGTCGACGACCTCGCCCAGCGCAATGGCCAGGCCGCCCAAGGTCATCGTGTTGAGCGTGACGCCAAAGGCATGCAAAACGATAACGGCGACCAACAGCGAGAGTGGGATCGCCACAGCGGAAATAATCGCTGTTCTGGTGTTTTGGAGAAAAAGAAATAACACGATGACAACAAGTGCTGCGCCGATTAACAACGCTGTTCGCAAATGACTGATCGCCGCATCGACAAAGCTCGCTGGGCGGAATATGTCGGCATGCAGTTCAATCCCTTGCTTTGCGAGTACCGGCTTTAGTGCGGCCAGCGTGCCTTCCAGCGCCTTCGTTACGGATAGCGTGTTGCTGCCGTACTGGCTCTCCAGCATCAGTAGCACGCCGGGTGTCCCCATAATGGATGCAGCCCCTGCAGCGGGAGCCGCTGCGAAAGAGACAGTGGCGACGTCACCCATACGAATCCCGGTGCCGTTACTCCACTTCAGCACTACGCCTGCAAGTGCATCGGGTGTCACGACCTGGCCATCGGTATTGAGCACGATGCGTTGATTCGTATTTTCGACGAAGCCGGCGCCGCGTACGCCAGTGGCAGTACGCGCTGCAGCGACCACATCCTGGATTGACAGGCCGTAACGTGTCAGTTTTTGCGGATCGACCTGGATTTGCAGTTGGCGGACATCGCCGCCAAACACGATCGCGTCGGCCACGCCTGATGCGCTCAGCAGCTGCGGCCTGACCGTCCATTGGGCTGCATCGTTTAACTCCATCAGGGAGCGTGTTTTGGAGGTCAGGCCGATCACCAGTGCGTTACTGGTCGCCGTCGTCAGGGGCAATAATTTGGGAGGATGCACGCCCTGCGGCAAGGTAGCTGCCAGCGCATTAACACGTTCGCTCACCAACTGCCGCACCTGATAGACGCTGTAATTATCACTGAAGACCAGCGTCACGACGGATAATCCTTGTAATGACTTTGAGCGCATGGACTGTACGCCAAGCGTTCCATTCAAGGCGTTTTCTATTGGTTGAGTGACCAATGTTTCGACCTGCTCACTGGATAGCCCCGGGGCCTCGGTCTGCACCACCGCCATGGGGGGGGCGAACTCGGGGAAGACATCGAGCCTTGCGTGTGTGAAAGTATAGAACCCATAGGCGGCCACCACGACAGCCAAGGCAAAAATGACGCCACGGAAGCGAAGTGAGAAACGGACGATGGCGTTTAGCATGGGCAATGGTTGTTGTTAGGTGATGCGGTGGGATGGCACGTTGCGAAGATAAGCAAAATCAGTCATCACATTCCGGCGGATCTTTGCACTGCTGTGCGGCGATTCCCTGGGGCCGCAGTTCTTCCGACAACAACAACTGCGCACCGCTGGTCACGACTTGATCGCCGGTGTGAAAGCCGCTGGTGACGACCAGTCCGCGCTGCGTTGCCGGTTCGAGCGGTACATGTCGGCGCGTAAAGTGATTGGCGTCGGTCTTGACATAAGTCCATGACTGTCCGCCGTACCAGACGATTGCCGCCTCTGGAATACGAAAACCTGGGGTGCCTGATACATTTTTCTCTCGCAGGGGCACATGTGCCAGGGTATGTGTGCCAACCGGTAAAGCGCTATCGGCCACGTACAAATAGGGATTGCCTTGCACAGCAGGGTCGACCAGGGGTGATGGCGACAACTTGTGAGTCACACTAGGCTGACCATCGCTGCCATCCATGGTGATCTGCTCTGGCGCTGGTGCTGAACTGCCACCCGGCAGCGTGACCCGCACTATAGCGGCGCGCCCGCTAAGGAGACGGTCAGAGAGCGCGGAACGAGGTGCGACTGCTGCTGCCGCCAGCTCATTGCCGTATTGCTGGCGCAATGCGGCGTCGAGACCGCCCAGCATTGCCTCGGCGGCCTGCAGTTTTGCCTCGTCTGTTTGCATCATCACCTGGGCGTCTTGCAGGCTTTTCTGCGATGCGTTGCGATCGTCCTGAAACAAGATACGGGTCCGTTCATATTGCAAGCGTGAGGCGTCGGCATGCGCTCGCGCACTCTCACGATCGGCCCGCGCTGCAGCATGGCGATTGCGCAAGTCGAACAATGGCTGCAGATCAACGACCGTGGCGTAGACCGTGATTTCTGGCTGGTCCATTGCAGCCTCGACCGCTTGCACGACGATATGACTTGCGCGTTGTGCATCAACGCCGACCATTACCACCGTCTCGCCGTTCACAACCTGCACGCGCTGCAGGTCCTGAGATGGCGTGGGAACCGTCGCAACGGGAGCAGTCGGCGCGGCGCTCATCGCGCGATAGCCATACCATCCTGTCCCGGCCAACAGCAGCACGGCGGCAGTCAGCAGCGTTATTTTGATTTTCATCGTGATATCTCTTTTCCGGTGTCTTTTCCGTCTATGGCATTCGGCGAATTCGCCGCAGTTAATGGCCGTTGCATCGCATCCTCCAGCGCACCTGCTGCCTGCTGTACTGCCACCACACCATTGAGGTGATCGATCTGGCTGAGTGCGAAATCCGCCTTGAACTGGGTCAGCGCCAGGCGATCAACGGCGCCGATACGAAAACCGGTTTCCTGACTCTCCAGCTGTTTCCGCGCTACGGTGAGCCGCTGACTGGACACAGTCAAAGCGTCGAGACTGGCCTGATAATGGGCAAGTGCATGGTCGAGGTCGTTGATGATGGTGTCTTGCAGCGCCGCGGTTCTGGCAGCCGCTTCGGTGCGTTTTGCTTCCGCCTGTGCAATTTCGCCCTGATTCTGGTCGAAGACTGGCAGCGTGATGCCTGGAATACCTAAGCCAAATTTATTGGTGCCAACGTCATACGTGTAGCCTAGACCGATATGTATGTCCGGGTATTGTTTGGCGATCTCGAGTTGCAGCGCCGCCTGAGTGGCCTCATATTCCGCCAGCGAACTTTGCAGATCGGCACGATTAAAGATCGCCGTCCGCTGCACCTCGCTCGAAGAAGGGACTGTGCCGGTCTGCACAAATTCATCGAGATCCAATTGAACCGACTGCAGGGCACTCAGCGGTATGCCGATCACGTTCGCCAGTCGTGCATTCGCATCTTGTGATGCGCCTTGTGCGGCCATCAAATCGGTTTGTGCTTGCGTAAGTGCAATCATCACCTGATGCACGTCCGGCCCGGAGGCATCGCCAACTGCCAGACGCTTCTGCGTCATGGCGAGGATCTGTTGTTGATCTGTGACCTTTTGTGTCAAAAATGCAATGCGTTCACGCGCGCCATACATCCGGAGCATTGCGTCGCGTACCTGGCTGCGCACTTTCCACGCTTCATTCCGGATGTTCAAACGAGTAGCTTCCGACAGGTGTGAACTTTGATCGACCCGGTAACCACGTTTGTGCGCAGTCTCGATCGGGATGTCGAGTGCCAAACCTGTCGTGTAGGGGCGACCTGGTGCAGTCGAGTTGGAGCTGTACTCAAACGGCAGTTGTAATATCGGATTTGGCACGGCGCCCGCCACATTGACTCCGGCTTTGGCTGTTCCCCATTGAGCTCGCGCAATGTCCAGTGCCGGACTGTAATAGAACGCGGCAAGCGTGAGCATGTCACGGTTCCACCGCTGTGGCGGCCATGCAGGTGCGTCGTGGCCCCGCTGCTGAATAAAATACGCGTGCAATTCGTCGCTGGTAAGAGAGCGCGCTTCAAAAGTCGCCGTTAGCGTTACGGGCTTGATCGGCCGAGGTTGATAGGTCGCGCACCCCGCCAGCATCAAGCAGATCAGGCCGGCAAAAATGATGTTTTTTTGCATATTTTTATTCAATCGTCGTATCCCACAGTGCCGAAGCCAGTACCCATGCCACAATAAGTCGCCAAGACAAATCAGGAGGCTGTCGACATGCTAGCCGGATACAGATGAAATTTTGCTTAAGGTTGCGGTGATTTCTGGACAAGCCCACCCGGGGTGCATTTCACCTCACCACGCAGCACCTTAAGCAATTTTTAAGCGAACTTGGTCTATTCTCGCTCCGTAACACCAAAAGGTATGTGTCAACTCTATGAGAAAATGACCAAACGGCAAGCTTTCTCTTGTTGAAATGGGGGCAATGTGGAGAGCATCGACACATAAAGCGGTGCCTTGTTTGGCATGAAGTCGGAAAATCATGAAATTGGCGCCGATTGGCTCGCGGGTCAAAAGCTAAAGGGATGGAAGCACGATGCGCTTATTGTTGGCGGAAGACGATTCCTTGATCGGCCAGGGCTTGCAGCAAGGACTGCGCCAGGAAGGTTTTACTGTGGACTGGGTGCAGGACGGTCATGCGGCCGCGCTGGCGCTGGACAGCACGACTTACGCTCTGTTATTACTCGACCTTGGCCTGCCGCGGCAGGATGGCATGACGCTGCTTAAAACGTTACGGCAGCGCGACAACCTTTTACCGGTGATCATTATTACCGCGCGCGACGCGTTGCCCGACAGGCTCACCGGCCTGGATAGCGGGGCTGACGATTATTTGGTGAAACCGTTTGCACTGGAGGAGCTGGTTTCCCGGATTCGTGCCGTGAGCCGCCGCCAGACAAGGCAGGTGCAGACAGAACTTGCTGCCGGCGCCTTGCGGCTTGACCCCGTTCGGCATCTGCTTTGGCTGCGCAACGAAGCCATATCGGTGTCGCCCAAAGAATTTGCATTGCTGAATGAGTTGATGCTGGAACCGGATGCCGTGATTTCACGCGAACAACTTGAGGATCGCCTGTATGGATGGGACGAAGAAGTTGCCAGTAATGCGGTGGAAGTCCATATCTATAACCTGCGTAAAAAGCTAGGGGCCGAGGTCATTCGGACCATACGCGGCGTCGGCTACCGGATTGGGGACGACGCATGAAGTCGCTGCGTCGCCGCCTGCTGCTCTGGCTGTTGCCGGCGACCTTCCTGGTTGGGGTATTGGCCAGCGTAGGCACCTACTGGGGCGCATTGATTGAGTTGAGCGACTTGCTCAATGATCAAATGCGCTATATCGCCGAACAGGTCAGTGTGGACGGCGACAGCAAGGTGTCTCTCCAGCCACCCGTCCAACGTATGCAAGACCCTCTTGCTGAAGACAATGCAGACGAAGTGCTGCTGCAGGTGTGGCGTAACGGAAAACTGGAATACACCACGAATTCCGCCGTGGTATTACCGCCACCACAGCAATCGGGATTGCACGACGTTCTGGCTGGAGACCAAACTTGGCACACCGTGGCGAGTGAGCGCGGCGACCGATGGGTTCGTGTCGCTCAAGCTAAGGATGCGCGCTGGGAGGCGTTGGCCAAGGTATCGATACACCTGTTCTGGCCGGTGCTGTCGTTGATTCCACTCATGGCGTTGTTCCTGTGGTTCGGTATTGGTTATGGGCTCAAGCCGCTGCGGAAGATTACGGCGGAACTGGCCCAACGTAACGCTAACAGTATGGAGCCGATTGACTCCGTTTCATTGCCAAGTGAAATCGCGCCCTTTGCCGGGGCGGTGAATGATTTGCTGTTGCGGCTGGAACAGGCGTTCACCATGCAAAAGAATTTTATTGGAGACGCTGCCCATGAATTACGGACGCCAATTATGGGATTACGCATTCAGGCGCAGCTGGCACAGCGCGCTGACAATGACGAAGAACGGCAGGCAGCACAAGGCCAGCTGCAGACAGGGATTGATCGACTAGCCCACCTGGCCCAGCAATTGCTGGCACTAGCCAGACTGGATCCGCAAGAGAACGTTGCCATGAAGCCTGTTGAGTTGGCTGCACTGTGCAAGTCGGTGATTATCGACCAGGCCCGCCTGGCGGAAGTCAAACAGATTGATTTGGGATTGGCCGAGCAAGCGGTTGTGGAAGTGTGGGGAAATATCGACAATCTACGCATTTTGCTCAATAACCTGGTGGATAATGCGATTCACTACACCGGCCGTGGGGGGCGCGTCGATATTTCTGTGCGCCGCGCATCGCACGGTCTCGTTCTGGAAGTCTGCGACGACGGTCCAGGCATTCCGGAAGCCGAACGTATGCGGGTGACAGAGCGATTTTATCGAGGCGGCAATTCCACCGAAGCTGGTAGCGGATTGGGACTGTCCATTGTCAAGCGCATCGCTGAGCAGCACGGCGCAACCATTTCGCTGGATACGGGAGCAAATGGCAAGGGACTCAAGATCCAGGTCCGTTTCCCACCCGCGGTCATTGCAGTTGCAGGACGGGATGGCATACAGCAATCGATGTCAACCTCGTTTGATAGATGAGGCCAGTTGAAATCGCTAAAAATTAGCGGTTGTTTTTCCCCATTGTTTTTGGAGTGTTACTTGCAAACCACCGACACCGCAAAAAGTACATTGAGCCAGATCCCAACCGGAGTATGGATACTCGGATTCGTTAGCATGTTGATGGATATTTCGTCGGAAATGATCCATAGCCTACTGCCGCTGTTCATGGTGACGACACTCGGCGCCAGCGCCTTTGCTGTAGGCCTGGTTGAAGGACTAGCCGAATCGACCGCGCTGATTGTCAAGGTGTTCTCGGGTACATTGAGCGACTACCTTGGCAAGCGCAAAGGATTGGCGGTGTTTGGCTATGCGCTGGGGGCACTGAGCAAGCCATTTTTTTGCCATTGCACCAACGGTGGGCATCGTGCTGTCAGCTCGCCTCCTGGACCGGGTCGGCAAAGGTGTGCGCGGAGCGCCAAGGGATGCCTTGGTGGCTGACATTACGCCGCCACATCTGCGCGGCGCGGCATTTGGGTTGCGCCAATCTATTGATACCGTGGGTGCATTCCTTGGTCCTTTGTTGGCGGTTGGTTTGATGCTGCTTTGGGCCAATGATTTCCGGGCCGTGTTCTGGGTGGCGGTGATTCCCGGTTTGATGGCGGTCGTGTTGCTCTTCGTTGGCTTGCGTGAGCCAGAGCATCAGCAGGTCGAAAAGCGCACTAATCCGATTCGGCGGGAAAACCTAAAGCGGCTTAGTGGTTCTTATTGGTGGGTGGTCGGTATTGGCGCAGTGTTCACGCTGGCGCGGTTTAGCGAAGCGTTTCTGGTTCTGCGCGCCCAGCAGAGCGGCATTCCCATTGCCTTGGTACCACTCGTCATGGTGGCGATGAATGTGATCTATGCCTTGTCTGCGTACCCGTTCGGCAAGCTCTCTGACAGAATGAGCCATAGAAAGCTGCTGGCAATCGGCTTGGCCGTGTTGATAGCATCCGATCTGGTGCTGGCCGCCAGCAATCACTGGGGTATCGTGCTCGCCGGTGTAGCCCTCTGGGGCCTCCACATGGGCATGACACAAGGCTTGCTGGCAACGATGGTGGCGCATACTGCGCCGGCCGATTTGCGAGGTACCGCGTACGGATTCTTTAACCTGATCAGCGGACTCGCCATGTTGCTGGCAAGTGTCGTGGCTGGATTGTTGTGGGATCGACTTGGCGCATCGTTCACCTTCTATGCTGGTGCGATTTTTTGTGTGGTGGCACTCGTTGGCTTAGCCAGAACAGTCGTTCGCACCGACGTTTCAACCTAAAATAGCGAGCTCGCCAATTTTCCTGCTGTGACTGTATATAAGGTCATCTCGTGTTCTGTTCACTCAGTTTTAACGTCATGCCTACGTATTGAATACTAGAAAACAATGAGCAAGCTTGATCCATATATTCATGCAGCCACGCGTGACAATACCCGTCGCAGCTATCAATCCGCCATCCGACATTTTGAGACGGAATGGGGCGGTTTTTTGCCCGCTACCGCGGATAGTGTTGCGCGCTACCTGGTAGATCAAGCTGAGTCATTATCGATTAACACGTTGAGGCAACGGTTGGCCGCGCTGGCGCAATGGCATATCGACGAGGGTTTTCCCGATCCTACTAAAACACCGGTTGTACGCAAAGTGTTTCGCGGTGTCCAAGCGCTGCATCCAGCTCAAGAAAAGCGCGCCAAACCATTTCAGATAGCGCAACTGGATCAGGTAGTCAATTGGCTTGATCGAGAGATCATGGTCGGCCGCAATGCGAACGACCGTAGCGTCCAAGTCCGTCGCACACGCGATAAAGCATTGCTATTATTGGGATTTTGGCGTGGTTTTCGCGGAGACGAGTTGACGCACCTGCAGATCGAATATGTGGAGGCCCTCCCGGGCGAAGGCATGACATGTTTTTTCCAAAAACCAAAGGCGATCGACAGCTAAAAGGGACGAGCTTCAAGGCCCCAGCACTGTCGCGGCTATGTCCGGTGACGGCGTATCTGGACTGGATTGCACTTGCTGGGCTTACCACTGGTCCCGTGTTCCGGTCGATTGATCGCTGGGACCATGTGGGCAGCGATGGCTTGCATCCGAATAGCCTGGTACAGTTGTTGCGCCGGCTCCTAGCGGAGGCCGGCATCGCATCGGCCGAACTCTACAGCGGCCACTCGCTGCGTCGTGGCTTTGCCAACTGGGCCACGGCCAACGGATGGGATCTGAAAATGTTGATGAGTATGTTGGCTGGAAAAGCGTCAACTCTGCCATGCGCTACATCGAAAGTGTCGATCCGTTCAACAAACACCGAATCGAAGCAGATCTCAGTTTATTGCCAAATGCGATGATCGGGGAGAAAAACAAACCATGCTAATTTTTATTGATACTGAATTCACGGATTTCGCGGACACGGAATTGATTAGCATTGGCTTGATCACCGATAGTGGTGAGCATGAATTCTATGCGGAGCTGCCGGTGAATCGACGAAAATGCAGTGACTTTGTCATCGAAACCGTCTTGCCACAGCTTGGAAAGGCACCAGGTGCCCAGCGCAGCTCTGAGTAACTGGAAGTCAAGTTGCGATCATGGTTGGAGCAATTTAAGCACTGCATCGAAGTCACAATCTGCTTTTATTTTGACGGCGATTGACAACTGTTCCGGGATGCGTTAAGCGGCCGCGTCCCGGACTGGCTCACATGTCAGAACATTTATCGCGACATCGACCAGACAGTTGTGGCGCAGTTCTTGCCGGACAACCATCTCTTGGAACACTATGCGCTCAACGATGCCAAAGGCAACTGTTATGTCTATCGGGTTAGCAACGCTGAGATTGCCGTTACCTTAAAGGGTTAACAAATCTAGAGCGCTGCCATACAATAACGTCGGCGTCCATTGCTCTATGGTGGTGAATCCGGGTGTCGCGACCTGACTATTTTTGGAGCAGTGTAAGTGGCTCGACCAGCTTCTGACTGCCGAATTGCCAGTACGTAGGACACTGTATAACCAGATCAAACGCTCGGCAAAGAAGGCCTCACGCAAGCACCTTGACCTGGTGCTAGATCAACTCAGCTGGCTGGAATCCCTGCCAGACAGCATGCTGCTGGAGGGTGTGCCGGCAACCAAACTCAAGCATATGGCGGACATGGCCTCGGCGCTCGATGCTGGCGATATGAAAGACCTTCGCCCGGCCAAGCGGTACACGTTAATTCTGGCGTTAATTCGTCAAATGCGTATCGGTACTCGCGATGATATTGCCGAAATGTTCATTCGCCGAATCGGTACGATGCATAAGAGCGCGCGCGAAGAACTGCAGGCAGTTCAGGCGCGTCAGCGGGAACTCAGCGAAGAGCTAGGTGCCACGCTGGAACAAGTGCTGGAGATTCTGGCCGAAGGCCTTGACGACGCTGCCACCGGCCAGCGTGCGCGCGATCTGCTCGCACCGCACGGCGATCTGGAGAAATTACGAGTGGATTGTGAGGCGATACGTGTATGGGGTGGTGGCAATCATCTTCCCCTTCTTTGGAAACCGTATAGCAGTTGGCGACCCGCGATGTTCCGTATGGCGAAGGTTCTACAATTCCAGGCAGGAGTCCAGTTAAAACCGGAGGCAGCCGATAAGGCGGATTCGCGATATATTTGTTCCCTCACGATCCATTGAGGAGGTTGTCATGCGGATGATCATCGAGGCGCGAATTGAAGGCGGTGGCGGCGAGGCAATACGATTGGCTGAATTTGAACGGCTCGACTGCGATCTGAAACAACTTGGCCTAAACCTGGCTGAAGGCAGAAGTTTGATACATGAGGCGCAGTGTGCATTGTCGGCGCACAGAGTCGCTTCGTGGTTTTGGCATTCCTGAATTGTCCGCAGTGCGGTAGGGCCTTATGGATCAAAGCAACCCATGCGATCCGATACCGAACGGTTTTCGGCAAAGTAACGATCGTCAGTCCGCAGCTGCGCGTCTGCAAGTGCGTTCAAGACGACAGTCCAAAATCGTTCAGCCCGCTCGCATTAGCGATGCCGCTGCGCGTTAGTCCTGAGCTCGAATACTTGCAAGTCAAGTGGGCAGCCCATCTTCCTATGCGGTGGCGACGAGGTTGCTGAAAGAGATTTTACCGATCGATCAAACCATCTCCACATCCGGATTGCGTAATCGCGTATGGGCGGTCGGCCAGGAACTCGACGATCACGCCGAAAGCGCGATCCACGGTGAACGAGACTATCCGCCGGCCGATCCCCACGTCAAGATTGTCGCTCTTGCGGTGGATTCCGCATGGCTACGCCACCGGCCCTCTCGCCAAGAACAGGATGAAGCCAGGCTTGCGCAGTATTTCCCTTCCAAGCGCCCGCCGCCTACTGGGCCACACGTGAACATCATCGCCGGCCGTGCGGTGCGCGACGATGGTAGTTGCAAAGTGTATGGATACGTGAACAGGGAGGTCACGTCGACAGCGAGCCGACTGGATCATTTTCTCTCGGAACAGGGCGTCGCCAATGATCAGAAAATCACGATCGTATCTGACGGCGCAGGCGAATTTGAGAAAGCAGTCGATGGATCCAGGAGGCCGTTGAATCGGATTTTGGATTGGTTTCACATCGCCATGAAATTTCGTGCCATCTAACATGCGTCGTGGAAATTTCCCTATTTGTTGGCGCCGAACGGACGCTCCGTACAAGACGAAATTGCGTCGGCCAAATGGCTGACGTGGCATGGCAAAGGTTCCGAAGCCGTCGAGAGAATCAAGAGCATCCACGACATGCTCGAGGTGACGCCCGAACATCCGGCGTACTCGACGCTATGGTGGAATTTTTGTGGAACGTATTGGTACCTGGAGTCCAATGGCCAATACCTTGTCAATTATGGATGGCGGTATCGGCACGGCATGCCGATCAGCAGTAGTATTGCCGAATCGGCGGTCAACGAAGTGGTGAGCTGGCGGTGCGCAAAGAAGCGGCAGATGCGCTGGACGAATAAGGGTGCACACCTGCTTGTTCAGGTTCGGGGCGCGGTGCTAAATGGCGAGCTCAAAATGCGCGAAATGCCTGAGCCGCGACGATTTACACCGGAGGAGAAAAGTAGCGTTCGTTGCGAACGCTTTGCCTAGCGCTGCCTCCGGCTTTGACTGCTCTCGTACAAGTATCGCCACCGCCGACGGTAGTGGCCTGCCCAAAGCGATCGACTACAGTTTAAGACGCTGGCCAGCATTGGCCCGCTACGCCCAAAGAGGCGATCTGCCGATCGACAATAACCGGGTAGAAAATGTGATTCGCCCTATAGCCATTGGAAAAAAGAATTGGCTCTTTACAGGTTCTGAGTGGGCAGGAAAACGCGCAGCGGCCATTCACAGCTTACTCGCCACCGCCAAACTCAATGGCATTGAACCTTATGCATGGCTTAAAGAGACGCTTGAAAAACTGCCGACTTGACCTTACTCACGTATTGATGAATTGTTGCCGTTGAAAAAATGAGATGAAGTCAAGTCGGTTGCGTCGGACGCTTACTGAGCAATCGTTAAAGAGTATATTCTAAGCCTCTCTGGCTTTAAAGAGAGGTCAGCTCCGAACTGGTGCATGATAAAACGAATCTAAACAACCAGAGCCATATAGGACGGCCGACACTTTCTTGGCCAACGCAAGTCCGAACTCGGTCCTGTGGCGCATTAAGTTCACCTTGATGTAAGACGATCGTCTTTTGGTCCTTGTTTGCCGCAAACAAATAGATATTTTATGAGTGCCGCCGAGCCCAATAATAAGGCGACCGCAGTGAGTAAGGCAAACGAACCCATTACCCACATCATGACGCCATCTCCACTCATCATCGAAAAACAATTCATTTTGTTTACCATTCTAGCCGCTAGTGCTGCTCACAATTATAGTTCTTGCTGTCTCGGCGGGCAATTCGGGACTGCTTTTCGCCGGTGTAGTAGGAAAATTTAATTTAAAAATAGTCAGACCATTTATCTGACTCGCAGCGTTTGTTGTACCACCATGTAAAGTCATGATCGACTGAACGATAGCTAATCCTAGTCCAGTAGACGAAGACGAGTTTGCACGCGCGGTGTCTACGCGATAAAAACGATCAAATAGTCGTGGTATATGATCCTCATCAATGCCGACTCCAGGGTTGGTTACGCTAATGGTTGCGTCGTATTCGTTCGTTTCTGCCTGTAACTGAATGACGCCACCGGGCGGAGTATAACGAATGGCATTCGCGGTTAAATTACTGACCGCACGGCGCAATAGGATGGCATCCGCGTGAATAAGGCCGTTTGCCTTGACGACAATAGAAACTCCGGCATCTTCAGCGACGCCTTCAAAATAATCTGCAATACGTTTTAATTCGATTAAGGAGTCAAGGGGAACTACCTTGACTGCGACAGTAGCATGCTCTGCACGGGCGAGAAAAAGCATGCTCTCCACCATGCGTGCTAGTCGTTCATATTCTTCCACATTCGAGATCAACAAATTTTGATAATCGTCCGTAGTTCTCGCTTGAGACAGTACAACTTGCGTTTGCACCATGAGATTATTTAAAGGAGTGCGGAGATCATGTGCAAGGTCAGCAGAAAACTGGCTCAGCCGTTGAAAGCTATCGCGTAGTCGATCAAGCATAGCATTAAAAGCCTGTGCCATATCCTGTAACTCGCGGGGCGCCAATGCGGGATCAAGGCGTGTATCCAACCGATTTGCCGTAATCATGCTTGCCTGACGGGCGATAATACGAACTGGAGACAACCCTTGACGGACTAGTAGATAACCAAGACTGGTCACGAACAGTGTTCCGCATATGGCAGCAATCCATACTTCAATCCGATATGCGTTAAGCAATTCCACTCTATCTGAAAGAGGACGAGCGATGGTAATAGTAAGTTTTTCGTCGCTGTTGCCCACATTCGCTTGTGCTGCAACCGCCCGTACGTTGAGACCAGCCGAAGTTGTGATCTGGGCAATGGCATCATGAGGGGGGGCAATGCCGACAGGCACAACTTTTATTCGAGGTAACTCTCCTTGACCACGCAAGTTTTCCAACACCAACTTACCATCAGCAGCTTTCAATAAGACGATCATTTGGTCGTGACTGACTACTGCATCCAAGAACAAGTGCGGGTTACGCCGAATAGCATCGATTGAAGTCGCTTCTTGTGCCAAGTGGCGCATCAACCCTATTTTTCCAATTAGTTCCTGGTCGTCGCGCGCTTCAAGTTGGTTTGACAATGAATGATATAGATAAGTACCGACGCCAGCAAAGGTAATAATGGCAACCAGTGCGAGAAGGATTCCTAGTCTGGTACTCAAGGATGTATCGCGGAATATCTTCACTGTATCGACTCAATGGTATATCCCATGCCACGGACCGTGCGAATAAGTTTACGCGTATGCGGGTCATCGAGTTTTGCGCGCAAGCGACGCACTGCGACGTCAACAACATTGGTGTCACTGTCAAAATTCATATCCCACACCTGAGAGGCGATCAACGAGCGTGACAGCACCTCTCCAGGATGTTTTGCCAAAAAATAAAGTAACGCAAATTCCTTGGCGGTCAGATCCAATCGTTCCCCATTACGAGTGACGCGGCGTTTTAAGACATCGATCTGCATGTCGGCAATGTCAATGATTTGTAATTCTCGGATAGGACCGCGACGCAACAAGGTACGTACTCGTGCCATCAATTCCGTAAATGCGAACGGTTTAACCAAATAGTCGTCGGCGCCCAACTCCAAGCCCTTGACTCTATCCTCGACATCATCGCGCGCTGTTAAAAAAAGAACCGGCGTCTCGCGTGTTTTTCGCAACTCTTTTAGCAACTGCCAGCCATCCAACCCAGGCAACATGACATCGAGAATAATCAGATCGTAGGTTTCCTGTAACGCATGGTGCAGTCCCTCCGGACCAGTTTGCGCCCAATCGACAATAAAGCCTGATTCTGCCAGACCTTTACGTAAATACTCACCGGCTTTAGGTTCGTCTTCCACCAAAAGAATGCGCATAGATTTTCCTGTATAGAAATTGATATCCCAGCATTTTCTCGAAAAAACGAGGGGAAAAAGATTACAAATCTGTAATGTGATTGCAATGTTCTTGTGCGAGTAATTTTTCTATAATTCATCCCAACGATACAGTAATTGCTTGATAGCTTTAACGACGTATCGTATCCGTCCCTTACAGTTGTGAATAGCCGATAAATACTCGGTTGTTTGCCGGGAATTTAATTTTTTTTTTGGAGAATTGTTATGAAGACCAATCACCTGATCGCCATTCTTGTTATTTCTATATCTTCCGCTGCCGTATTTGCTCAGCCAGCTAGCGCCGCGATATCGGGAAAATCCACACATTTGGCGTATCCGCGTAACGACTATCCTGTCATTCCCTCGATATCCACGAAGACACGGGCAGAAGTTGTTGCTGAATTAAAACAGGCGCAGGCGCAGGGGTTAATCACCAATCGTAATAATTATCCGATCATACTGACAGCACCAAGAAAAACGCGCGATCAGTTTCAATCAACAAATGTTCACGCTAATGCAAGTGGCTATGATGCCAGCATATATGATGGAGCATAAATATAGCGCAACGCCCCATTGAGTGATTGACCTCCAACAGATCACCTTTTACGGTGTAATTTTAACTTAACAGCGCAAGCCAGATTGTTCGGCATTTAATTTTGACCTATACTCTTTTCTATGTCCCGCACACTCAAAATCGTAATATTCTGGCTGTTGGTCTTTGCTCTGCCTCTGCAAGGCTTTGCATCGTCCGGAATGCTTGCGTGCGGTGGTGCACATCATCACGTGATGTCGACGGTATTACAGCATGACGGGCAGGATTCGGATGTGGCACGAGATCATGCTGATCACAATGGGCAATTTTCTTTCAGCAGTTTTCATCAAGACACCGCAGGGGAAGCGCATATCTCCTCAGATCAATCAGGGGACGGCAGTCATCATCACGGCACCGCCAAATGTAATGCCTGCTCCAGTTGCTGTCTGACTACGGCGATCAGTTTTCCCGTATGGCTTGATCCGATTGCTCCGCTCCAAACAGGCCGGGAATTCAATGGCCAGTCAGAAGGTCGATTCACCGCCTACTTTCCCGAAGGCCTCGAACGGCCTCCCCATTCCCTCGATAGTTAAAAAGCGAACTCCTGTCGGCAAGGTTGCCGTATGGCATCTTTTCTCCGCCGCGCAGCCTTTGCGTTAGACATGCGCTTGCGGGCGCAGCTTGCACACAATTCTATTTTTATCATCGAGGACGAACATGATTTTTACCCTCTCAGCGAGGCGCGCGATGTTTGCCGCTATCGCGTTAATTCCGCTCGCCGTGAGCGCACAGACCGTAACGGACGATCCGAAAAATCCGGATGCTGCGGTTTCCGCCCCGCCGTATCACTCGGTTTTTTCAGATTACAAAAGCTATCAGGATCCGGATGTACAGTCCTGGAAAAAGTCTAATGCTGACGTCCGCCAGTCCGATTCAATGAAGTCCTCCGGCATGGGAGGTATGAAAGGCATGTCAGACAAAAACATGGGAGATATGAAAGGCATGCCCGACAAAAGTATGGGTGATATGAAAGGTATGCCCGACAAAAGTATGGGTGATATGAAAGGTATGTCGGACAAAAGTATGAGAGATATGAAAGGCATGTCGGACAAAAGCATGGGCGATATGAAAGCAAACAGTCTCGCACCCGCAGGCAAAAAAACAATATCGCCGTCTGATCAAATGCCACCCTCCATGCCCTCCATGCCAGCGCACGACGGCATGCCATCCCGCTAAGGAACGATCATGCCATTATCTTTTGTTTCTTTTCGCCCGCTTTTCCTGTCAGCCTCAGTATTATTCCTGGGAGGCTGCGCTTCGCTGTCGCAGGATAGCGGCTTTTCGTCGGTACAGTCGATGACGAAGGAGCGCATCGGTCAGGAAGTCAAATGGGTCAAGTCTGACGCTGATGCGAACAGCGTTGCCACGACCATCCAACCGCTGCTTGCGCAACCGTTAAGCGTCGACGATGCGGTGAAGATCGCCTTGCTCAACAACAAAGGTTTGCAAGCGAGCTATAGCGAACTGGGTATCGCTGAAGCCAATTTAGTCCAGGCTGGACGTCTCAAGAATCCTTCGTTCACGTTTGGTCGTCTGCGCCGCGGCGACGATATCGAAATCGATCGCTCGTTGATGTTGCCGGTGATGAGCTTATTGACCATGCCCATCGCCAGCAAGATTGAACGGCGCTACTTCGAGCAGGCACAATTGCGTGCAGCCGCGGAAGCGTTAGCGGTTGCCGATGCAACCCGTCACGCCTATTTTTCTGCGGTCTCCGCGCAGGAAACGGTGAAATATATGACACAAGTCACCGCTTCCGCGGAAGGTGGGGCGCAACTGGCAAACAAAATGGCGGCGGTCGGCAACTGGAGCAAACTGGAGCAAATGCGACAGCAGTCTTTCTATGCCGACGTGACCGTACAGTTAGCACGGGCGGCGCAGATGCAAGTTGCTGAACGAGAAAAGCTGACGCGTTTGCTGGGCCTCTGGGGCAGCAATACCGGATTTCAACTACCGGATCGCCTGCCTGATTTACCCAAAGCACCAGACGCGATTGGCGATATCGAAGTCCAGGCCATGCAAAATCGGCTCGATATCATGATGGCGAAGCGCGAACTGGCAGGTCTCGCCTCCTCGTTAGGACTAACCAAGACGACGCGGTTCATCAATATCCTCGACGTCGGCCTGATGCATAACAACTATAACCAGAGCCCCTCGCGTGAGAACGGCTATTCGATCCAGCTTGAAATTCCCTTGTTCGATTGGGGCGGTGCACGGGTGGCAAAATCCGAGGCGTTGTACATGCAAGCAGTCAATCGTGCCGCAGAGCTGGCAGTGAACGCCCGCTCAGAGGTGCGTGTAGCGTATGCCGACTATCGCAGCACCTACGATATTGCCCGCCATTATCGCGATGAAATCGTGCCCCTCAAGAAACGCATTTCAGATGAACAAATGCTGCGTTACAACGGCATGCTGATCGGCGTATTTACCTTGTTGGCCGACGCCCGCGCGCAAGTCATCAGCGTCAATGGCGCTATCGAAGCACTACGTGATTACTGGATCGCCGATTCGGCATTAAAAATGGCGCAGACCGGCCGGTCGTCTGCTGGCAGTGGTGCTAAGGCAAGCAATTCTGCCGCTATGTCCACAGATTAATCGACGAACAATACAAGGATACATATTATGGTCTCACGTAGAAATTTTATTAACGGTGCGGGTGCTGTCGCGATTGGTGCCGGTTTAGTCAGCCGGGTTGGCGCAGCGTCACTTCCTGAAGCCGTCACAATGGACGGGGCTGCCACACAACCCCCTTTGTCGCCCCCTAACGGCCGGCCCTATAATCCGGTGGTGACCCTTAATGGCTGGACCTTGCCGTGGCGCATGAAAAACGGCGTCAAGGAGTTTCACCTGGTGGCCGAACCGGTGGTGCGCGAAATATCGCCCGGCATGAAGGCCAATTTATGGGGCTATAACGGTCAGTCTCCGGGACCCACCATTGAAGTAGTCGAAGGGGATCGTGTTCGCATCTTTGTCACCAATAAATTACCCGAACACACCAGTGTGCATTGGCACGGGCAACGCCTGCCCAATGGCATGGATGGTGTGACCGGCCTGACCCAACCCGGTATTCAACCGGGTAAAACATACGTATATGAATTTATTGCAAAACGGCCTGGTACCTTTATGTACCACCCGCATGCGGATGAAATGACGCAAATGGCGATGGGCATGATGGGGTTCTGGATAACGCATCCGAAAGACCCAAGTCAGCACCGGGTCGATCGCGATTTCTGCTTTCTGCTCAATGCGTACGACATCGACCCGGGCAGCTACACCCCGAAAACCAGCACGATGCTGGACTTCAATTTGTGGACGTTTAACAGCCGCGCATTTCCGGGCATAGATCCGATCGTGTGCAACCAGAATGACAGGGTACGCGTTCGCATGGGCAACCTGACCATGACCAATCATCCGATCCATTTGCATGGGCATGAATTTGTGGTCGCCGGGACCGATGGCGGCTGGACCCCACCGGGATCGCGCTGGCCGGAAGTGACGGCAGATATCGCTGTCGGTCAAATGCGGGCCATTGAATTCGATGCCAATGAGTTGGGTGACTGGGCATTTCATTGTCATAAATCTCATCACACGATGAACGCGATGGGGCATGACGTACCAACTATGATCGGGGTCGATCAGCGCGATGTACTCAGCAAAATTAACAAGCTGGTACCTGACTACATGGTGATGGGGGACAAAGGCGGTTCAATGGGCGAGATGGAAATGCCTTTGCCCGACAACACGTTACCGATGATGACCGGTACCGGTCCGTTTGGCGGCATTGAAATGGGTGGCATGTTTACCACCGTAAAAATACGTCAAGGGATAGCGCGTAATGATTACAAGGACCCTGGTTGGTACAAGCATCCTGCTGGCACCTCGGCCTATGAATGGAAAGGCGACGATGCCGCGATGCCGGACGCCACGCAAGCACCCGATGCCAGGCGCATGGCCGCACAGCCAGGCGAAAAAATTCTGAAAGTCATTAAAGGAAGCGGACATAGCGGTCACTAAACCATTTTTCCGTTTCTTCTATTTCAAGCACCACAACATCCACTTTTCACCTGTAAGGATCATTCTATGAAATCCGTTTTAATTGCATCTGCTCTAGCTCTCTCATTATTGTCACTGAATGCTTTTGCCCATGGTGATGAAGGCCATGCAGCATCGGGTGAAAAGGAAGGCCATGCCGCAACAATGGGCCGACCCGGCGACGCTAACAAGGTATCAAAAACGATGGAAGTCGATATGAGCGACGCCATGCGATTCACGCCATCGACCATCTCGGTCAAACGCGGGGACACTGTCAAGTTTGTTGTCAAAAATACCGGCAAGGTCAAGCATGAAATGGTCCTGGGATCAATCAACGAGCTCAAGGAGCACGCGGCATTAATGATTAAATTTCCGGAAATGGAACATTCCGATCCAAATCAGATAGCGGTGGAGCCCGGTAAAACCGGCGAACTGGTATGGAAGTTCAGTAAAGCTGGCACGTTTGATTTTGCCTGCTTGCAGCCGGGGCATTTCGAAGCCGGCATGCGCGGCAAGATCGTCGTTCAATAATTTTTCACACATAAACACCGTAAAGGAATTCCGATGAACACCCGTTCCATTCTATTTGCAACACTCGCCCTGACACTCGCGGTCTCCGTCGCTATGCCGTTCGGCGCCATTGCCGCCGAGGAAATGACCAAAACCGACATGGCACAAATGAAATCCACGGACGCTGCGGCGATGTCGACCGGAGAAGTGAAGAAAGTCGACAAAGACGCAGGCAAGATCACGATCAAACACGGTCCCCTGGACAACCTGGGGATGCCCGCCATGACGATGGTTTTTCGGGTGCAGGACGCTGCTATGCTCGATCAGGTGAAACCGGGAGACAAGATTCATTTTGTCGCGGAAAAAGCCAATGGCGCATTGACGGTGACCAAGATGCAAACCGACGGCTAATTACCAACGGTCTTATCTGACGACAACGCTTCCTTTTTGAATCGGGTGCGACGAAGTCACATGTCGCTCTTGTCAGGGCGATGGCCCAGAAAGAGACACAAACCGGAATTGGCTCACTCGCTTAGGTTTGTGCCTCATTATTTCGCAACCTTTTCTACACGATTCACAAACGGTCCGTGCCACTAGTAAGGGACGGGTGTGAGGTTGGTTCAGTGAGACCTATTGCGCTCTCAGAACCCAGCAAAAAGGAGTCCTGAATGAAACATGATCATGCTACTAACTCTCTGCATCAAGACGATGATAGTACACATCCGCTCATCGTTCCTGCATCCACAGAAAACATCTATACAGATCCTGTCTGTGGAATGAACGTCGTCCCGGACCCCAAAAAATATGTTGAATACAAGAGTAAGCCTTTTTACTTCTGTAGCGAGGGCTGTTTATCAACATTTCACGCCCATCCAGACGAGTATGCGGAAATATACCAAGGCATTGATATAACACCACCAAAAGGCACAATCTATACCTGCCCGATGCACCCGGAAGTCCGGCAGGTTAGCCCCGGCGCTTGCCCAAAATGCGGGATGGCTTTAGAACCCCTGCTGGCAACGGCTGACGAAGACACATCTGAATATGATGATATGCGGCGACGTCTTGTGGTCAGCCTCGTATTGACCTTGCCTATAGTGATCATTACGATGAGCGAATTCCTACCCGGCATAAATTTACCGCAACGGCTAGGGATAACGTTGTCGAACTGGCTACAGGCAGCGCTGGCAACACCGGTTGTGCTGTGGGGAGGCTGGCCGTTCTTTGTCCGTGGGTGGGCCTCATTTAAGACGTGGAATCTGAATATGTTCAGTCTGATCGGCTTGGGGACTGCCGCCGCCTATCTGTTCAGTGTCATGGCGCTCCTCTTTCCTGGCCTGTTACCTGCAGCCTTCAAAATGCATGACACGGTGCCGCTGTATTTTGAAGCTGCGGCTTTCATTGTTACGCTGGTGTTAGTTGGACAGGTGCTTGAGTTGCGCGCGCGGTCGCAAACGAACAGTGCCATCAAAGCATTGCTGGCACTGGCCCCAAATACTGCCTTACGTATTAATGCCGAAGGTGCTGAGGAGGAAGTCGATCTCGATCAAGTCGTTACCGGCGATCTACTGCGGGTAAAGCCGGGTAGTAAAGTCCCGGTCGACGGTGAAGTGACCGACGGACGTTCAAATGTGGACGAGTCGATGATCACTGGAGAACCGATGCCAGTAGAAAAACGACCCGGCAGCAAAGTGAGTGCAGGGACTGTCAATCAGACCGGGTCTTTCCTGCTACGCGCCGACAAGGTGGGTGCCGATACATTGCTGGCGCAAATCGTCAATATGGTTAACGAAGCGAGCCGTTCGCGGGCACCGATTCAAAAAATTGCGGATCGAGTGTCGGGTTGGTTTGTGCCTGTGGTAATTGCAATCGCCGTGATTTCCGCATTCGTCTGGGCGCTTGCCGGCCCCAGTCCGGCGTTTGCCAATGCGCTGGTCGTCGCCGTATCGGTATTGATCATTGCATGCCCTTGCGCACTAGGACTTGCAACGCCGATTTCGATTATGGTCGGTATCGGGCGCGGCGCCAAGGAAGGCGTATTGATCAAGGACGCCGAGGCACTGGAACTGATGGAGAAAGTCACCACCTTGGTTGTCGACAAAACGGGCACTTTGACCGAAGGTGCACCCAAGGTGCAAAGTGTTATCGCTGCTGAGGGCTTCAACGAAAGTACGGTGCTTGCCCTGGCAGCGGCGCTAGAAAAAATGAGCGAGCATCCGCTTGCGCAGGCGATCCTCGCTTATGCTGCCGAAAAGAACGCGGCATTTGATCCGGTTCAACATTTTGAATCTATTACCGGTAAAGGGGTACAAGGTCGGGTGGGTACGCAACAGGCTGCATTGGGCAACATCAAAATGATGCAGGACGCCGGAATCGATGTGGGTCCACTTCAGACGCAGGCGGAAAGTCTGCGTGAACGCGGGCAAACCGTGATGTTCCTGTCAATTAACAATCGCCTGGCGGGACTCGTCAGTGTGGCCGACCCGATCAAGGCCACCACTGCGGAGGCGCTTGCGCAACTTCAGTCAGCAGGTATTCGTATTGTCGTGCTCACAGGCGACAACGCCACTACGGCCGCGGCGGTGGCGAAGCAGCTGGGGCTGACCGATGTAAGGGCCGATGTGCTCCCAGAAAATAAATTTCGTTACATTCAGGAGTTGCAAACGCAAGGGCAGATCGTGGCCATGGCTGGTGATGGCGTCAATGACGCGCCTGCGCTCGCCCAGGCAAACGTCGGTATCGCGATGGGCACTGGCACGGACGTGGCCATGCACAGCGCGCGGATTGTACTGGTGAAAGGGGACTTGCGCGGTATTGCCAAGGCGAGAGTATTAAGCCAGCGCACCATGAAGAACATACGCCAAAACTTGTTCTTTGCGTTTGTCTATAACTTGCTAGGTATCCCCATCGCCGCCGGCTTACTCTACCCTTGGCTTGGTGTCCTTCTCAATCCGATGATCGCCAGCGCAGCCATGAGTCTCAGCTCGGTATCGGTTATTAGCAACGCGTTACGCCTCCGGTGGACCGAACTGTAAAGGTAATGTTTGCAAATAGGCAAAAGCTATAAAGATATTTACGGCAAATCGTTCAACCGGCGAGAGCAGAATGTGAATAATTCAAAAAGAGGGATTCTGGCTATCACTTCGTTGCTTGCGCTGGCGGTGCCACAAGCGCATGCCAAGGGCGACAACACGTGTCGTTATGCTCGCTCCCATCAACAATGTGTCACGGTACCGCTGGCAAGTAATTCGGAAGATATCACCGCGAAAGGATTCTCAAAGCCTAATGACGGTCAGGCAAGAATCTATATTCTTCGCCCTTCCATCAGTGTTCGACGACAAACCTCAAAAATACTATTTGATGGCAAACCTCTCGCCGAAATCGCTCCCTATACCTATGTAGCAATCGACGTCTCACCCGGACTGCACTGCATCCGTGCTCTGGCCGACAGAGAAGGAGAAATTCAGATCAATGTTCTGGCGAAAAAGCTGCTGTATGTAGAGTTATCACTCAGCTTGCTGTTCAATACCGTCCGTGCCGAATTGGCAGTGATCGATGAACAAACAGGGCAATTAGGGGTGACGAGATCGATGAGAGCGATTTCTCGATTTGACAAATAAAGTGCTAATCACCGCGCGCATTGCGTTTTTTTCTGGCGCGTATTGCCCGATTATTTTGTGCTGCGTTACAAACTTGTAATGTCCGTGTAACGTTCTGGTTGTGCTGGCCTCTTTACACTTATGTTCAACGATGAATGAGTCATTGTTACGAAATAGAACATAAATCTAGCGAAAAATCACCATGAACATAAAGCATATTATCGCCATCGCCACCCTCGCTTTCACTTCCAGTGCTGTATTCGCTGGCGCGCCTTATCCTATTGAAAAACCTTTTGTTTCAACTAAGACGCGTGCCGAGGTGATTGCAGAACTTAAAGGGGACTGTTAAAAAGGCTGGGATTCTTGGTCAGCCCCCTGACGTAAAAGTTCAAGGAATCGGCTTATGTGCTCAGGCAATTCGCTCATTTTCTTGTAATAAGCGGCAAGCTTCGCCGGGAGATCGTGATTGATCACGGCACACCGTACTTGTGCCAGCAAATGCGCCCCGCGGGTGTCCACCTCATCTGTTGGCGCTTGCACATTCGGGCATTGATGATTAGGTTGACCGCAGATTCTGCCATCGCTGTTGAAATCGGCTTGTTTGCTTCCTGTCGCTTTGCATAGGCGACAAGTGAAGTCTTGTTGCCTTCGATGTATCCCCAAAGATCTCGCAATCGATAGTCCAGATGACGCAAGCTCTCTTCAAAAGCAGGCGTTTCTGCGACGATGATTCGACAGAGCACAAGCGCCTGTCGGATCTTGTCCTCAGCTTTCTCAAAGCTGGCATGCCAAAAGCACCATCGCAGTTTTGTTATCTCTCGACGCAGGAGATTCTTTATATGTGTTTCTGTCTCGGAACATGCCTGCATACCTTGCGAGATTTGCTCCAGATATCGGATGCGCATAGAGAGATGGAACCAGTCCAGGATGGGCGTTACGGGAAACGGCAGCTGGCGATGTATGCTCTGGACGCCATTGCCGCCATCCGAAATCACACAAACTTTCGGAGACGTGGTTCCTGCACATGTTTGAAGCAATGCGGCAAATCTGTCTGCAATCGACGGAACTTCGCTACGCACACAAGCGAAAACCCGAGGCTTCACCGCTGAAGCAGCAAGACGTCCCGTCAGCATCTCGAACGAGGCCGGCCGTACCTTCTCTCGTCCTCGCACGAATCCGCCGTCGACTGCGATTGACCACTCCGTGTGCGGTGATAGTGCTTCGCTGGGTGCCAATTCAATAGCGTCTATCCTTACCCCTACCCGTAATGTCCTATTCCGTACTGTCACATGATTCAGCTTTTCGGTCCCTGGCAAGAATTCTTTCATTATCACAACCACCTGCCGGTATGGCATCTGCGCGGCCAGTCTTGACTGCAGCAGGAGCAGGTCCAGTGCAGCACGTTCCGGTATGATTTGCGATAACGGGCTAAACAGAACCTCCAAATAGAATGGCGGTTCGTAGGGACACGACATGAGTCTCGGGCTAAGAACGCTGACTGTACCGAATACGGTATCGATCTTGAGTCGTCGGTAGTCCTTCAGTTGCGTCTATCGTTGACAATGACTGCACACGCGTCGTATTTCGCAGTACTCATCCGCTTGCGCCGGAATCACTACTTGCTGTAACCCGGAGAGCAATTGCTTGCCGTCGGCAAGCGATAATCCAATCGACTCTGGGTCGAGTAACTGGACAGGGCGATCAAACCGCGCTACTTCGATTATTGGGATTTCGCCCCAATCCGTCACCAGCTCAGCCCGAACGACGATCTTCATGCTGCTCTCCCGAGAGTTGCTTACTAACCCCTCGTTTCCAACACCCGAACACTCTGCTCATCATGATTATAGGCAATTACCCCCACATTTTTAACAGTCCCGCTGCCAAAGGACAAATTTACCCACACAAATAAGAAAGTAAATTTGTCCAAATGCGCGATGGCTCCGATATGAAAGGAGGGTAAAATTTTTGGACGAATTTGCTTTCGTCTACGCGTGGCAACGCCGGGTCCAGCGGCTTGCGGCCCGGTTTCTTGCGCAAATGACCGGGAACGGTAATTTCTACGTCGCTCTCTTGCGATGGCAGGGCAGTGTTTGCGGCCAGCGCCTCTGCCTCATTGAGAAACAGGTCACGTTGATCGGCGCTGCGGGCTTCGCTCTTGGCACCAAATAATCGGCGCTGAAAGGCTTTGGGTTGTTCCTTGAGCAGATCGCGCTCGACTTGCGTAACCCGCAGTTCGCCACGTACCGCATCAAGCTCAGCGATGAGCGCACGGGATTGTTCGGCAGTAAGAGGGGAACTGGTCATGATCGTTAACATAGCGGATTTCATCACGCCGTAGGTTTACGTCATTTTTAAATAATTCCATCACCCGTCGTTTGCCCACAACAACCGGGTGAAATAACGCTGTTTTAGTCAGCGAAAGAAATTAACTGGCGCGTTCATAGCTGAGGTGCGGGTGTTTGCGCATGGCCGTCAGGTCAATGCCATCGAGCAGCCAGTGTAACTGCTCGACCGTCAGTTCCAGCATTGCCACCTCGCGTGGCCATGCGAACCGGTCTGCTTCCAGGCGCTTTAAGAGAAGCCAGAATCCGGTGCGATCCCAGAGCAAGAGTTTGATACGGTCGCGGCGCTTGTTGCAGAAGACATAGACCGCAGCCGCAAACGGATTCAGCCCCAAGGCCTGCTCCACTAATGCGGCAAGTCCGTTAATGCTCTTGCGGCCATCGACTGCATCCCGGTGCAGAAATACCTTCAGTCCCGGGTCGAAGCGGAACATGGCAATTGGCAGAGCATCTGAAGGAGCGAGAATAAGTCATCGCAAGCCGGGAAGCTGGTATCGATCTCAACGCCGTTGGGTAATCTGGCACGCAGCGTCGCAACCGTCATCGGCGCTGCGGCGCTAACCGCCACCACGGGGATAAACGCAGAGGCAATCGCTGGCACGCACCCCACCGTAGTGGATGCCGCACCCCCTTCGCGCTGATACTGGACGATCCACTTGCGCAACAAATTAGCATTGAGGGCGTGCTGATACGCCAGTTTGGCCACCGATACACCCGGTCGCAAACCGGCTTCCACTAATTCGCGCTTGGCGCGAGGGTCATACTGACAACGACCGTTTCGCAAGCGCTTGATGACCAGAGCGCACGATAATACTGAGTGATTCTCTACCATAGGTGTCCAACTTTTGGGGTGCAGTTCACAGCGGAATGGTAAGCGCAAGCGGACTGAACGACTTGGTGCTGTGGTGTTGAGCGCAGTTGCACGCGCGCAGCTGCGGACTGTCGATCGAAACCTTACCGAAGACCGTTCGGTATCGGATCGTGTGCTTCGCTTTGATCGACAACGCCGCACCGCACTACGGGCAAGCCCTGGAAGCGACAACAAAAACGTGCGCCTGTGCGTTGACCAAAGCGTGCTGCGCCTCGTACACCAGACCTCGACCTTCAGCCAAGCTGAGGCCTAGCTGCTTCAGATCGCCGTCAAGCCGTTCAAATTCAGCCAAGCGTATTGCCTCGCCGCCGCCAACGCCATCGCCATCGTCAATTCGCGCCTCGATGATCATCCGCATGACAACCTCCTCAATGGATCGTGAGGGAACAAATATCCTGGTGCGCCAGGTCAAATATCTCAACAACATTGTCGAACAAGACCACCGCGCCATCAAGCGAGTGACCAAGCCGATGCTCAACTTCAAATCGTTTCGCTCCGCTCGCTGCGTACTTGCCGGCATCGAGCTCATGCACATGATCCGCAAGGGCCAGTTCGCGACCAATGGCGCAAATGAGATGTCATTCGCCGACCAATTTTATGCGCTGGCAGGGCAAGTCCGTCCAGTGTAAGCCGGGTCATGTTCAACATGATTAATCCGTGTCAGGCTCAACAATGCGACAGAACCAAAAAAACGTCCTAATGATAGCTATTACCGCGGCCGTAACCATCTCCTGGCCGATGATAATCGTCTCCACCTCTATCCCTGTCTCGGTCTCGATCATGGCCGCGGTCGCCGCCAGCGCCGTGATAATAGTCTCCACCACCGGGACCCCATGGTTCTGCGACGCACCCGCCCAATAGTGCGGCTAGCATCAGCAAAATAGAGAGACGTTTCATAATGCCTCCAGAATAGTTGTCTATATTTACTTCGACGCCAGAACGGGAGCCGAGTTCAGATTGTTTATTTTGCGTTTGTTATCCGCACTCCTTTGAATTCAGTTTATCAAACGCGTAGGTCTGTTTTTTTTAGGTTACCTCAAGGAAATCCTGCTGACCTTGACTGCGCAGCTTGACCACGATTACGGGCCTGACGGGGTGCGCCCGGGCCGCACATCTGGCGTCCATCGATTGTCGTCAAAACCAAGGCATCACCAAATGTGATTTACACTCATTTATTTTGATTCGGCATTTGCTTTATGCAAGTATTTTCTTGATTTTTATAAGGATTTTGCCTTTTATCTTCTTTTGATATATATTGTGAGTGTCACTTACAAACGATCGAGGTATCATGCCATCTTCTACTCTTACGACTGGTACACGGAAGGCTAAAGGACAGAAATCCGAGCGCACAGTCGAAGCCCTGATGGTCGCCGCGCAAGCCGTGTTTGTCGCGTCAGGCTATGAGCGAGCGACGACCGCTGAGATCGCTCAAAAGGCCGGTGTCTCCGAGGCTAATGTCTTTGCCTACTTCGGCAGCAAGCGGCAACTGTGCATCGAGGTGCTTCGCCGCTGGTACGACGAGATCAGCGCAGAACTGGAGCGTGACGTGCCCGCGCTTCCCGGCATGCGTGCGCGCCTGCAGTTCGTCATTCGCAGGCACCTTACGCATCTGATGGGGGAAGGCACCGGACTTTGCGCTCTGGTGTTGGGCGAGGGGCGTACGGTCGACGAGGCGTTCTCCGCTGTCATCCTGGAATTCAAGCGGCGGTACACGGCGCCCCTCGTGCGCGCCTTGCATGAAGCTCAGGCGACCGGCGAGTTGCGCGGCGACATTCCCGTCCGTCTGATGCGAGACATGGTGTATGGCGCCATGGAGCACGTGCTGTGGGGCTATGTCGCATCGGGTCGCAAGCCCTCGCTCGACGAGACGACCCAGCAGTTGACCGACGTGTTCGTGGCCGGCTTCGGTTCGCGGCCCTACCCGTTGGAGGCGCTTCAGCGCTTTCAAACCGACGTCAAGGCGGCGGTGCTGGCGCTTGAGGCAAGCGACACTAACCCCGAAGGGGATCCCTCATGAGTTCGGTAGAAGTTGTGACGGCCACGTCGGCACAGGAGATCGCATGCGCTTTCGAAGGCGGCATCTGCCACATCGAGATCAATCGTCCCGACAAGCGCAATGCGCTCACGATGCCCATGTTCGTAGCACTTGCCGAATCCCTGGCGCTTGCCGAGTCCCGGGAAGATGTCAAGGCCGTCCTCGTGACGGGTACCGGTCAGGCCTTCTGCGCAGGCCACGATCTTCAAGCTTTTGCCGAGTGGCCGCAGGGTCGCGGCGACCCGGTGCCGCGTTTCCTGCATGCCATCGCCGAACTACGCAAGCCGCTAGTGCTCGCGGTGCATGGCAGCGCCGCAGGTATCGGGGTGACTTGGATGCTTCATGCCGATTGGGTGATTTGTAGCCCCGATGCTGCGCTGCGATTGCCCTTTGTCGACCTCGCCATCGCGCCCGAGGCCGCGAGCAGCATACTGCTTGCGCGCGCCATCGGGCTCCAGCGTGCACGGTGCCTACTGATGGGCGGCGAGCCGTTCACAGGGAAGCAAGCGCATGAGTGGGGCCTGGTCACCGAGCTTGCCGAAGCTGACCAAGTTCGGGTGACAGCTTGGCAGCGCGCACGGATGCTCGCCGCCAAAGATGCTCATGCCTTGCGTCAAATCAAAAGCTGGCTGCATCCCGCTGGTGGCTACACGGCGCAGATCGACGCGGAAATCGCTGCCATCAACGAGACAGTGTTGCGCCGCAGCAGCGGTCAACCCAACTGATAACGAGGCCGAAGTATGAAAAAAGTGCATGTAGTGTACTGCCATCCGGAGCCGAAGTCGTTCGTCGGGTCGATGCGCGACACAGTATGTCACGCCCTGAGTGAATCGGGCTGGCAGGTCACTCTAAGCGACCTTCACGCGAGCCAGTTCAACCCTGTGGCTTCCGCCGCAGACTTCGGCCAGCGCGAACGCTCCGACCATCTCGTGTACAGCCTTGAGCAGCGGCATGGCTGGCAACACAAAACCATCGCGAAGGACATCGCCGCGGAGGTTGAGAAGATCGTCGATGCAGAACTCCTGGTGCTGGTCTTCCCGTTGTTCTGGTATTCGATGCCCGCGCAACTCAAAGGCTGGGTCGACCGGGTCTTCCTCTCGGGTACCTTCTTCGGCGGCCGCCGTATCTACGACCAGGGCGGTATGGTAGGCAAGCGCGCGATGGTGGTCACTTCGCTCGGAGGCCAAAGCCACATGTTCGGGCCAGAAGCTATCCATGGCGAACTCAACGGCATGCTGAGACATCTGCTGCAGGGAACCCTCGGATACGTGGGGTTCGACGTGTGCGAACCGTTCTATGCCCACCACGTACCCTATGTCGATGACCAGGCGCGTGGCGCTATGCTGGACCAGCTCGATCGCGAGATGCGCGTAGTCGACCGGAGGCCCACTCTTCCGATGCCATCGCTGGAGGCGTTTGACGAGCAGTTTCGCCCGCGCGTCACCAAGCCGTCGTATTGAAGAAGTCGTTCGGCGGCGACCGCGAGTCCCTTTAATCTTCCACATCACTTTTTATGTCAACAATGAAAACCAACCTCCCATCCGAAGCCACTGAAGCCACTGAAGTCGTCCGATTCGACACGAAGATTGCCGTTGTCGTGCTAGAGGATCTGCCTGTCTGGCAGAAGCTAAACGTCACGGCATTTCTGGTCAGTGGCATTGCCGCGCAGCACCCGGACATCATGGGCGAGCCCTACGTAGATGCCGACGGTCAGGTCTACAACCGGTTGTGCCGCCAGCCGATCATTTGCATGGCGGCCAATGCCGACACGCTGCGCACGATCCACCGGCGAGCGATCGAAAAAGGGGTAACTACATCCGCCTATACCGAAGAGATGTTTACGACGGGACACGATGGGGCAAACCGAGCGGTGTTCGCCAAGTTCGGGAAGGAGGACGCTCGCATCGTCGGCGTCGCCTTGCGAGACAGCAAGAAGCGGGTTGACAAGATCACCGACGGTGCCCGCATGCATCCCTAGCAATTGATGGCGGATGGCCCTCGCGGAGCCCGTTCTCAGGATGGTGAAGCTTACGAAGTGGAAGACGCGTGCACAGGAACGGAACGCCTCTCTTTCGCCGGTTTCTTTGCATGGGTTCCAATCGTAATCTGGGCTTGTCTCAGGAGCAACTGATGCTTGGGTTGCGTTCATCGTTTTATCATTTCAGGCTACTCAGGTCTGAACAAATTCAAGGAAAGAAACAGTATGTTTGACCACATAGCTTCCTATGCTGGAGATCCCGTCTTTGGCCTAACTGATGCATTGCAGAAGGACCCCCGCTCCCACAAAATCAACCTAGGGATTGGTCTTTACCATGATGAGGATGGGCGCATTCCCTTGTTGCCGGTAGTTGCAAAGGCGGAAGCGGCGCTGGCTTTGGAGGTCCATGCTCGGCCGTATCTTCCGATGGAGGGAATTGCTGCGTATCGAGAGGCCGTTCAAGACATGGTGTTCGGCGCGTCGCATGAGGCGGTAACCTCCGGTCGCATTGCCACCATTCAAACGGTTGGAGGCTCTGGTGCGCTAAAGGTCGGCGCCGATTTTCTAAAACGCTACTTCCCCGACAGTGAGGTATGGCTATCCGATCCAACCTGGGGCAGCCATCATGCGATATTTGAGGGTGCAGGATTTAAGGTCAGGACGTACCCCTATTACGATCCGGTTACAGCCAGTGTTCGTTTCGACGACATGCTTGCGGCGCTCAAGAGCATGCCTGAACAAACCGTGATTCTCCTTCAGCCCTGTTGTCATAATCCGACGGGCGCGGACCTTTCTAATAATCAATGGGAAGAAATTCTCTCAGTCGTGCTCGATCGTAAACTGATTTCATTTCTTGATATGGCGTACCAGGGCTTTGGCGACGGCCTTGACGAAGATGCGTTTGTAATCCGTGCGATGGCGCAAACTGGTGCGCGATTCCTCGTTAGCAATTCTTTTTCCAAAAATCTTTCCTTCTATAGTGAACGATGCGGCAGCCTGTCGGTAGTCTGCGCAGACAAATCGGAAGCCGCGCGCGTTCTTGGACAGTTGAAGTGCACGGTAGGAACGAATTATTCGAGCCCACCAAACCACGGGGGGCAGATTGTCGCTCGCGTGCTTCTGGATCCTTTGCTACGCGAAGAATGGGAGGCTGAGGTTACCGCCATGCGGGTTCGGATCAAGACGATGCGTCAGAAGCTTTTCTATGCATTATCAAGCAGGCTTGCGGGTTGGGATCTGCAGTACCTCCTGAAGCAGCGAGGCATGTTTAGCTACACAGGACTTTCTGCAGATCAGGTCGACCGTTTGCGGGATGAATTTGGTATCTATCTGGTTCGCTCCGGTCGTATTTGTGTCGCCGGCATTAATAGCCGAAACGTCGAGTACGTCGCTGAGGCCATTGCGAAAGTAATTGTCGACTGAACGAAGTGGGGCAGGTCGCTTACAGGCGGGCGTAACTGCGATCCGCATATCACCGATGAGATGATCAAACAGTATTTCAACTTTAGCCCAAGGGAGGGTGCATGCGCCATCAGTCCGTCTGACGTTACATCAGTGGCTGCTTGATTCTGGTGTAGTTCATAGAAGGGCTGCTTTCATATCTTCTCTGAAAATTCAGTCTGATATTGATCAAAAAATACATCAAATTCAAGTCGTTCCAATTACCTTAGTTTCTTATTTTTAGAATTTTCACGAGGATATTTATGAAGATAATTTGACGTCATTCTGGTAGAGAGCGTTTGAAACGCTCATGCAAAGGTGTGGGGAATTAAAGCGTGGAAGAAGTGCGCATTAGTGCGCATTGTGTCTCGCTTCTGAAAAATTTTTTATAACTTATATCCAGGGTTATTCAATGAAAAAAACAATATTAACACTGTCCGTAATGGGCACATTATCCTCTACGGCATTTGCGCAAACGAACGTCACGATGTATGGCGTGATCGATACTGCCATCCGTTACACAAATAATCAGGTGACATCAAACGGTAAATTAGGCAGCCAGACGGCGATGACCGAAGGGGCTTTTCAGGGTTCGCGTGTTGGATTTAAGGGAGAGGAAGACCTGGGTGGAGGGACCTCCGCCGTGTTTAAACTTGAAAACGGTTTCCAGAGCAACAATGGCGCGATTGACCAGCAAGGGCAGATCTTCGGCCGTCAGGCATTTGTCGGTCTAAAGGACAAGAGTTGGGGTGAGCTCGACCTTGGGCGCCAATATGGTATTGCTAATGACCTACTGAGCAACTACGATCCTTTGGGGATTGGTAACTTCAACGAAAACGAATGGGCCTCCTTCTACTATGGCACCCGCTTTGACAACACATTGAAGTACACCAAGAGCTTTGGCCCGGTCACGGCTGAACTTCAATACTCGGTCGGAGAGAGGGCAGGGCAAACCAGCATTGGCGCAACAAGCGGTGCCGCACTGAGTTATACGCAAGGCCCGTTGAGCATCGGCGGCGTTTATCAGCAATCGAAGGATGCCAACTCTGCGTTGCTCAAGGTCGCCGGCTTGGGCGGATCGTATGTTGCTGGTCCAGCGACCCTGTACGTGCAATACTTCAACGCCAAGCGTGATCCTGGTTTCGCCAAGGCGGCGTCCAATAGTGGTGGGGCGCTTGCCAATACCACCTTGCTTTCCAACGCAGGCAATACGCTCAAGCGTACCGATAGCGTGTGGACTGCGGGCATCTTGTATCAGGCTACAGCGGTTACTAGCTTTATCCTCGGCTACATGAGTGATTCGATTAAAAACGTTTCGTCCGCAGGCGACAGCGGCAGGGTCTCGACCCTCTATGCGGTTGCTGATTACAATTTCTCCAAGCGCACAGATATCTACGTTGAAATCGACCGCACGTCCCTGTCCGGCGGTGAAATCCAGGATGTCAACGGGGTCATGCCGTTTGCCGGCGCCAGCCTCGGAGCCGGCAGCGCCAATGCCGCCTCAACGCGCAACGGTGTAGGTATCGGTCTGCGGCACAAGTTTTAATTTGAACAGTACAAGTTCGATGGATAGCTTCACTGTGGGGAACTGCCGCATTTATCAATAACCTCAACGCTTGTAGCCATCCATAAGGTAATCCTCGACTTTGTCGGGGATTTACCAAAATCCAACATAAAAATCGTTACATAACAAGGAAATCACGGATACCTTTATCTAACAAATTATCAATGGCTTAGTGCTGGGAAGCATGTATCCATTCATCATAAGCGGTCCGTCAGCGGCGTCTATTGTGCGCGTTGCGGAGTGGATGATGGTGTCTACAGTAAATGAACCGCACGCCAAAAGATATGTTCGGTGCAGTCCCCGAGTGGACAATGCGATTGGTATTTTTTCGCCAGATATGAGCGGGTTCAAAATCCAGGGGGCGTTTGCGAGAGTAGCTGTTGGCGGCGGCACACCGTTGCCGGAGGTTAGTGGCAATAACAATATGCATTTGGCGGCCGAATACGAAAAAGGGCCACTGTATATTGGCGTTAATTATGAAGAGATTAGTAATACATTCTTAGTTTATAAAGTAAAGCGGACTGGCGCGGGAACATCTTATCGATTTAGTGATCAATGGAAGCTATTCGCGGCAGTGGATAGGGAGTCTGCCTATACTCGAGTGGTTGTGCGATTAGCTAATCCGAGATTACTACAGTCTTGGGTTCGTTTTTGTTTTCAATTAATCCCATATTCAACGCAAATAGCACAAGTTCTGTTGCATTCTTAAGCCCAAGTTTGTGCATCAAATTGGCCCGATGCTTTTCGACTGTCTTAGAGCTGATGTTAAGAAACTCAGCAGCCAAGCGATTCGTACGACCTTCCGCGATTAGCTTAATAATGCTGCGTTCACGGGAGGTCAGTGTACTCCACGGGGCAACGGTTGCTGGCTCTGCGTCGCCGCGTAAAATAATATCGATCAGGTGCACAGACAAGTCTGGACAGATGAATTTTTTCCCGGTAACGACGGTATGCATCGCACCAATAAATTCTTCATACGAAGAATCTTTGAGTGCATAGCCATCCGCCCCGGCCCGAAACGCCTCGCGTACGTATTCGTCGGTTTTATATCCTGTCAGCGCAAGGATACGGATGTTAGGCAGGCGTCGTTTTATTTGTGCAGTAGCTTCAATCCCATTGATGCCAGGCATGGACAGATCCATTAAAATCAGATCGGGTTGCAAAAGAACAGCATTCTGTATTGCCTCCTTGCCGTCCCGCGCTGTACCAACAACTTCATAGTTGGGCAGTCGCATGATCATGGATCGGAGGCCTTCTCGTAATAAATTATGATTTTCAACGATTAACACGCGATGGCTCATGGTTTTACTCCCTGATTTTTTTCTTGTTTTGCTGCTACTTTCGGTGTGACAGATATTGCTTTTCTG
The DNA here is from genome assembly GCF_035018905.1 of Glaciimonas sp. Gout2. Classification (NCBI taxonomy): domain Bacteria; kingdom Pseudomonadati; phylum Pseudomonadota; class Betaproteobacteria; order Burkholderiales; family Oxalobacteraceae; genus Glaciimonas; species Glaciimonas sp. Gout2. The sequence goes on from NZ_JASJXA010000002.1 coordinate 223,361, forward strand.
CCTCGCGGCGGGGTGAATAAAAACTTCCACTGATCGTATGTTTCTATGCCTTCGAACGCTGTGTAAGGTGGAAAAAAACCGCTTCGTTTAATGGCTTTTTTCTGCGATGTGCTCGCCACACCATGAATCTGTTCCCCGATATGGATTAATTCAAACGGCTCGCCCGTCATCGGGTCGAGGTAGAGGCGGCGTAAATGCCGCACAGGTATGGGAAATCTCTGGTCTTCAATCAGCTCATCCAAACGCATCGGCAACGCCTTGGCATTGCCAGGGGTTGCATAGTAATACCGTTCAATCGCTAGCCTATATTGATTACCGATAAAAAGCAGGTCTTCTTCGTTTTCACGCTGGCGTTCCAGAGACCACCAGCTAACGGCCCCCATCAGAGCAATCCCCATTAGTGCCAGCGTTAATAGCAACGCAAGTAATACAATACCGCGACTGGGTCGGGTGGTTAGATATTTATTTTGCATCACTTACCTCTGCGGCGCTATGCACGTCATAAACGCCACTTATTCCTCCACTATTCCCGTTTGCATCTGTGCCCGTTGCAGGGTTCGGTTCCCTACTGGATACTGTATCCACAGGCGCCACAATCGTCCAATTGCTCTTTTCGGTCAATGGATCGATCGGAACGCTGCGCAGGTAACGGCTTTGCACCAACGTATCAAGCGTTTCAGGATAGTGGCCCTGATCGCCATAAAATTTATCGATCGCATCACGTATTGAGGCTAGGTTTTGCTGCTGAACCTTGATTTTTCCGTTTTCCAGTGCCGTGAAATATCGTGGCACGGCCAGGGTAAGGAGCAGGCCGATGAGGGCCATGACGATGACCATCTCGATGAGGGTAAAGGCCTTGTTGCGGGAGTAGGCAGGGATGGAAGGCACACGTTTCATGATCACCAATCCTTATAGTAAATGCCGTTAAGCCCCCTGCGAGGCGATAAAGAGGCAACATCAAAGATATCTTCGCCCGGTTGCGGCGCCTCAGGCGGACTCCCATAACTGCGTAGCATCCAGGTTTGGGCGGCTGGCAGTGTCGCATCTAAAAAAAATGGATCACGCGGAACACTGCGCAGAAAGATTAACCGCCCATGTTTGATATCAGAAGGATTTTCCACGCCATTTACTAACAACTCCAGAGTCGGTGGATAGCCAGATTCACCCGTAGCTTTAGGAATCTGGCCATTATCTGAGGCTCTTTTGTAGGCATCAAGTGCGCCGCGAATTTGATGAAGGGCAAGTTTTAATTCGGTTTCCTTCACCCGCACGGATGAAATTTCATATAGTGGTAGAACGACCAGTGCCACTACCCCCACCAACGCGAGCGTGACGACCAACTCAATCAGCGTGAACCCGCGCGCAGATACTCGGCAAATTGCGATGGTTGAGCGAGCTCCATCACCTGCTTGCCTCGTTGGCCGCGGAAGGTAGCTTAGAGCGGATCGGGAACATAGCGAACATAGCGAACATAACGAATATATTGCGCTGGCCAACCATCTCCAAGGCTGCGCCCTCAGCCGCCAAACCGAAGCGCGCTTTATCTGCTGGTAATTTAAAGTATTCATCGATAGCACCTTAAAGATACATATTCAGGATCATCGCTTATCAGTATTCACAGGCGTCAACTTCTTCTATAAAGTCAACGCAGGTAAAGTCTTATCTCCCAAACCGCTGTTAAGGATTGACGGCTAATGTAAGTGGCTGAGGGCGCGGTATAGTGAGTAAAGTATGCCCATCATTGACATCGACTTTTGCCACCAAGACCTGGGTCCGCTTGCGTGATAATTTCGCGACAAATCCAAGATTGAGTAATTCACCAGACCCCATGAACGATGCTGCTTGATCAGCTGTCAGCAGCATACTGGCGCGGCCCGCAGGCTGATTGATGGAGGGGGCAACGTTACCAACATGGGAGCGAATGCTAAATTCCCCCAGCGTAACTTCGACCAATGTCAGGACCACCGCATCGTACTGAATGGAAAGCGGCAGGGCATGAATATTGTCGAAATTTTCACCGCTCAGGGTCACGTTGAACCGTTCTCCGGCTTTGACATTGTCAGGCGAACTCAAGATAATTTTTGGGCTAGCGCCAGTTGCCGCCGGAATGATAGCGGCCACGCTGACTGGTATGCCTACGCTGGTTGAAGCGGCGTCAGGATTATTGTCGCCATCGATCTTCGTCATGCTGGTTTTAGCCGCCACCTCAGTGCCGCCGGGCAGGGCGGGCTGGACGATTGCACTTTCCGGAGGAAGGGCAGATGTCGGGATAATCGTGGGGGTCAAAATAGCTGGTTCTTTTGGCGCCGGTGGGACGGGTACCGCAACGACTATTTCGGACCCGGTTGGAACAGCATTGCTGACTGTCTCAATCGGCTTGGCGGGCAAGGTTAGCGGCATGGGTTCGATCCGGGCAGCGCTATTCGCTGCGGGACTATTTGGACTTGCGCTGACACTTGAAATAGGGTCCAGACGTAACGGATTTTCTCGAATGGTGCCTTCCGTCCCAGACCAGACATCGGCCATGGTATCTTCAGCAATCCCTTTCGCCCGTAAAATACGCGGCGTGATCGACAGTACGATTTCAGTTTTGGTATGGTTACCATTGTTGTTTGAGAACAAGCGGCCAAGTATCGGAAGCTGACCAATTCCTGGCACTTTGGCTGCGGTATTACGATCCGAATCGCTGATCAGCCCACCTAATATCTGGGTCTCTCCATCATGCAGTCGCAGACTGGTAGAAACCATTCGTGTGCCAATTTGATATGCCAACGAGCCACCAGGACCCGAAATTTCTTTAACGATATTGCTGACTTCAAGATTTAATTTGATCCCGACGTCCCCTTCAGCGTAGACATGCGGTTCAGCCTCAAGCTTTATACCGACATCAATGTATTGAACGGAGCCGGTGATCACTGGCGTACCGGTTGACACCGGCGTTACCGTATTGGTAATGATAGGGACTTTATCGCCGATGAGTATTTTCGCTTTTTCGTGCTCGCGCACACGAATGCGCGGACTCGCAAGAAGATTGGCGTCGGTGTCCTGAAGTTTGAGATTCAATCCGGCTTGGAGCGGCGTTGTGAGCAAGCTGTTGGAAGAAAGACGTTTCAATGCACCCAATGTCAACGCGCCACCATTTACATCGGTTGGGGTCGACACGTTGAAGTTGTCAGGCCATACGATGCCAAGGTTGGAAAGTCGATCACGCGAAATTTCAAGTACTTCGACTTCAAGCATTACCTCTGCATCGGGAAGATCATGGGCTGCAATTACCCGCGCCGCGACCGACAATGCTTCTGGCGTGTCGCGCAGTACCAGCGTGTTCGTATGCTCGTCGACCTGTACTTCCTTGATCTTCAGCACGCTCTTCAGCATCCCCTGAATATATTTTGCATCACCGTTGGAAATCTGGAAGGTACGTACTTTGAGTTCTTGATACTCTTTTTGCTTTGTCGCTATCGCCGGATAAATGAACATCGTGTTGGCGTTAAGAATTCTTTTTTCAAGCTGGTTTTGCAGCAAAATTAAATCGACGGTATCTTCGATGGACCCGTCGCGGACAAATATAGTGGTTTTTAAATCAGCCCTGACATCGCGGTCAAAGATGACATTCAGACCTGTCGTACGTGAGAGTGCCTCAAACACCATACGCAAATTGGCATCCCGAAATTGTAGTGTGACCGGTTTTTTTAATATTGACTGGCTCACGATCACCGCCTCTTTTGCACGGTGCTGGGCATCCAGTTGGTCATCTATCTTGCGCATTGCCTCATTGGCGCGTTTATTCGCCGGGTCGCTCAGCAAAACGACCCGGATGCGATCCTTAGCAGCGTCGAGCTTCCCGGCAGCGGTCAATTTATCGGCATCTGCAAGAATATCGCTATGGCGGACATCCCGCGCCACATCAACTATGCCGCGACGTGAACGCTCATTCGATTGATCGAGATTGAGCGCCGTCAGAAAAGCATAATGCGCACCGGTGAAGTCACCGGCTAAACGCAAAGCCTCCCCACGCTGGTTCAAATTTTTGGTCTCATCATCCAGGCGATCCAGATAATCACGGCGATAACGCAAATTATCCGGTTCTAACAGACTCGCTTGTCGCAGGCTTACCAGTCCTTGTTCATATCGGCCTTCTTGCACCTGCCTTTGTCCGTCCTTGTTAAGCCGTTGCGCCGCGCATCCTGCGAGCGCAGCTGCGATCAGCAACGGTAATAGTGCGCGGTGCAGACGGATGTTGTTGGTTTTGAGGTGGATCACTAGAGTTCTCCTTGGATTCGGATGACTTGTTTCTGATTTAACGGCAGATACGTCAGTGCGATTTCCTTGGAACTGACTGTGTCAACGTGGTAGTTGCCATCAATGGTATCGCCAGCGGAGACGATCAGAAGCGCTTCTCCCTTGGCGAGAAAGGCGGCCGGTTTGGTGCGATCCTCCAACATCCCTACAAAACGGTAAGGCATCGGCGGCGCTTGCGGTGGTGGCGCTGGTGCAGCCTTTGGCGGTGCCGGTGGCGGTGGCAGTGGAGGGGTCCAGTCGGTAGCTGCGAATAAATTATTTTTTGAGACCTGATCCAGATCGGCACGCTTAGGCAGCACAAGCGATGAGGTCGATGAAGATGATGATCCGGTATGCGGATCAGATGCAACCTTGGCATGCGTGCGACTGAGTGGTTCCACTATCGTGGCCTCACCTGGGCCACTGCGAAAATGGTTTGCCAAATATGCCGTCAGCATGCCGACAATCAGCAGCAACACTATCCGGGGGCGGGGAATGTCGACTCGCATATCATGCTCCTCGATAAAAAAGTGTGAAGTGAATGCGGGCATCAAGCATGTCGTTACTTGCCGCAGGGCGTTCCATGTGGAGTTCCGCAAGTGAGGCATTCGGTACCGCATTGAGTACTCCTGCGACAAAACTGCGCAGCGTGCTGTAGTTGGCTTTGACTGGAAATACGATCTCGTACTTGATAAATTCGGTACTTGCTTCAGTCGAGATTTGATAATCTCCTTTGTTAATGTCAAGTTTTGCTTTGCTTGCTTCGTCCAAAACGCGCCGTAGATCGCCAGCATTCTGATTAATAGTGGGAAACCAGTCATTGAATTGTGCAAGCTGATCAATTGATTTTGGCGCCACTTTCTTGATCCGACGGTCACGATTCAAGGCCTTCTGTTGCACTGCGGTTTGCAATTGCAGACGGCGTGTAGTTTGTTGCAAACGTGGCGTAACCACTAGCACTGCCAGTAAAGTAAAAATGATCAGGACAAGCCCGATCAGCCCCTTCATTCCCAATCGACGGGTTAAAGCATAATTGGCGGTGACCAAAGCGGATGAGATGTTCATTTCTCGCTCCAACGGGCTTGTATCTGAAAGCGCACTGGCGATCCCGGTATCTGACGCTGGACCTGATGCGAACTCAGAATCACTTGATGCAATGAGGGTTGGCGCTGTAGATAGACCAAATAATCCAGCATCGTCGACACGTTGCGCGCTTCCGCAGAAAGCCGCAGCTGGTGGCGCGAGGCGATCGGTTCAATCGACAGTAGCGCAATCTGTTCCATCGGCGCTGACTCTAGTATCTGGAGTAAATCATCCCACGGCATCCGCAATTCATTCACCACTAGCGCAGCATTACGAAAGCGCTGAAGTTGGACTGCTGAAACCTTCGTGGGGGTCTCGTCACTTTGTTGGAAAGCGCTCTTGCGAAGCGTCAATGCATCGCTTTCCATCATTTGATTTTGGCGATTCGTATAGGCCGAACTTAACTGTAGTACCCCGTATCCGCTGGCTAAAAAACCGACGGATAACAAGGCTATTGCGAATGGTTGCGTAGCTCGCTGCGGCGCCCCGAAGTTCAAATGAAGACGATAAAATGAGGACACAATAATGACTCCTACGACAGCGTCGTTGTGAGTAGTAACGGTTGCCAGCGACCGGTTGCATCAGTCGGAATTTGTTCGATATCGGCGTCGAATAATATCGGTAACAGATGCGGATCCGGGATTCCTACCCGACTGCAAAAAGCATCGCAGCTATCGCGCAACTCTGTCCACACCGGCCGCGACAAACGTTCGTTCGCGAAGGCCTGCCATTTCCCTTCTCGTATTAATCCTAGTGTCAATGAATGATGGCGCAGTTTAGCCACCATCGCATTCGGTTGGGTCAGCAGCGTGGCGCGGCAATTTAAAAATTCTGCGAATGCGGGTTCTACCCGATTTAAGGTATATCCGGCCTGTTGTATCGCATGCTTGATAGCGTCAAGTATCGGGATAGGAATACCGCACATTACTACGCTCAGACCACCTTTTTGAATCGAGCAGCGCAGCATCAGATCAGCCGCATCCAGCCCAAGGGTATCGGCCAAGCTCAATCCAGCTAGCCGCTGTAATTCAACTGATGAGATGATGCGGGCATCGATCTCCAGCACATCGTAAAACACCAGAGTGTCGGCGATCACGACGTTGACCGCGTGAAATGGTCGTTTAACTTTGGTCGTCAGATCGGCCAGTGCCTCTTTTATAGCCGCGCTGAGATGCTCGGAGCGGGCCACGCCATAGGGCATATCGGTTACGCTTCCCGCGACTTCCACGATGAGGTTTTCAAGAGGGCCAATTTTCGCCCTAACTTGATCGGTATCGATCACCAGCGTAGCCGTTTTATTCCACAGGTGTAACACGATTGATCTCCTCGAGAGTAGTCAAACCTTGGGTGGCTAAATCGACCGCAGCTTCACGCAGCGTTCTGAGTCCTGCTTGCCTGGCAGCGTGCTTGATTCTGGATAACGCTGCGCGTTCACCCATCAGGTCGCGCAGGATATCGTCCAGCGCCAAAGTTTCGGCGATGGCACGTCGTCCCTTGAAGCCTGTTCCACGGCAATGTCCGCATCCCAGCCCGCGCTTGAAGTCAACGGATGCGAACGCAATGTCCGTCAGTCCGGAGCGTGCAATTAGTTCTGCAGACGGAGTGTCCGGGACTGAGCACATCGGACAGTTAATACGCACCAGACGCTGGGCCAGAATACCGTTCAGTGCCGACACGAAGCTGTATGAGTCAACCCCCATATTGGCAAATCGTCCAATGACATCAAATACATTATTGGCATGGACGGTCGTAAATACTTGGTGCCCGGTCAGCGCGGCCTGCACCGCAATCTGGGCTGTTTCCGGATCACGAATCTCACCCACCATAATCTTGTCAGGATCGTGGCGCAGAATCGAGCGCAGTCCGCGGGCGAAGGTAAGACCTTTTTTCTCGTTGACGGGGATTTGCAATACGCCGGCTAACTGGTACTCGACCGGGTCTTCAATGGTAACGATCTTGTCCAGGCCGGTATTGATTTCAGAGATAGCGGCATACACGGTTGTGGTCTTACCGCTGCCGGTAGGACCGGTGACCAACAGCAGGCCATACGGCAAAGCCGACAGTCGTCTGACAAATGCCATAGCCGGTTCAGAAAACCCAAGTGTTTCCAGGCTCAATGCTTTGCGTTCGCCTGCTAGATGGTATCTATCCAGTATGCGCAATACCGCATCCTCGCCGAACAAATTCGGCATAATCGAGACCCTGAGATCGATTTCCCGACCCTCTACCAGCACCTTGAAACGACCATCCTGCGGAATCCGCCGCTCTGCAATGTCTAGTTCGGAAATGACTTTTACGCGCGACAGTACTTGCTCTGAAGTGTCGCTGCCATCTACCTGCTTGATCATGGTCAGCACGCCATCGAGACGGTATTTGATGTTCATGCCATGCGCTTGGGTTTCTAGATGAATATCACTTGCACCTGCACGCAACGCATCGTAAATCGTTGAGTTGACCAAGCGGACGATGCGACTTTCGGTGCTACTGATACCTTCAATCGAGATGGTGAGGGCGTTACTGTCATTGGTGGTCGTAGCGTCGGATATCCCGATCGAATCCATGGCACGTACCGATTTTTCCATTGAAATAAGATAGGAACGTACATCTAAAATGGTGGCGATACCCCAGTGCAAAGATTGCTGGCTGCGGTTGCGCAGCTTCGCATAGATCCAAGCACGGGTGCGTACATCTAGTGGATCGGCCATCACCAGAATCAATTCATCATTGACGTCGGAAAATGCCAGACATAGCCGCTTGCTGGCCTCGACAAAGGAAATCAGCGCGAAGTCCGGCTTCATCAGACGCATGGTATCGAGCGTGATCGGTTGCATCCGGAAGTACGTCGCAGCTGCTTGCAGATAAGCGTCCGAATCGGTGCCGAAAGTAGCTTCGATGCGCTCAATAGTATTTAACGCAGCGTTCGATTGTTGCTGGATATCGCTGATGAAATCTGCATCCAGGACACGCGTGAGTGAGAGGGATTCGTTTTGCATAAATGATCCTATAAGGTTCACTGTAAACTTGATGCGATGTCGAAAATCGGTAAATACATCAGCACGACTATGGCACCGATGATAAGACCGATAAGTAGCATCAACACTGGTTCAAACAAGCGCGTAGCAACCTCAATCGAACGTGCCAAGGTGTTTTCCTTGAAGGACGCAATCCGCGCTAAAATTTCTGCCAACTGTCCGGTACGCTGCGCTACCGTTAGCATGCGTAACGCCACCGGGTCTGCCAGCCCTACGCGTTGTAGTGCCGGCCCGATTGCGCAGCCCTCGCGCATCGCAACGACGGCAAGCAAAAGTTGTTTGTTATCGCCGGGACTAAGCAGTGAACTGCACATTTCAAATGCCCTGACAGCGGAGATACCGCCCTCGATTAACATGCTGCTAGTACGGTAAAACTGCGCATGTCGAAACATCCGAATCAATATGCCGATGAATGGGAGTTTTTCTAAAATCGGCAGATTCCAGTGTGCGCGAGCTGCACGTCGGATCGCCCATATCAGCGACAGCAACATGCAGATAAAAGTACCGCCCATGATTTGGGGATGTAAATTAATCGTTTTTCCGACGTTAATCAGCATCATTGAAGCGAACGGAATTTCTCCCCGCGAACTCTCAATCAATGTCGAGAATTTAGGGACGACGAAACCCAATAAAAATAACACAACCACTCCACCGACTCCGAGCAGCATCAACGGATACACTGCGGCGCCTACCGCTTTTGAGCGAATTCCCCGCAAAGTTTCGAAATTACTTGAGTAGCGGCGCAATGCGGCTGCCATATCGCCGGTTTGCTCGCTGGCAGCGATGCTCGCAATCAGTAGTTGCGGGAAAACGTCCAGCCTGTCGCGCATCGCAGCGGAAAAATTTCGTCCTTCTTTCAATGCGCGTACCAGGCGCGCAAGTACGCGGCTGGTTTCAGAGGATCGTTCCTTCTCAGCCAGGGTTTCGATGCCGTCGATGATACCCAAACCGGCGTCAAGGAGGGCGCCAAGCTCGTGGGCGAATAGCGCTATGTCCAAACGCACAGTATTGGGTTTGGATGTTTTTCCGGCCCCAAAAAAACCAGCGGAACGCGGCTTGCAAGAGAGCACGCGCAAGCCCTCGCGTTGGGCGAGTTGCTTGGCGAGATCTGCATCAGCCGCAGGAATCCGCAAGATGCGGATGGCACCGGCTTCCGCTACTCCCACAACCTCAAATTCAAGGGTACGCGCATCGTCCATCAGGTCCTCCTTGTACTCATTGCGCTGCTGGTGAAGTTGGGCCTCTATTGAGCCATCCAGGAGCCCACGTCAGTGTTTTCACCAGTCCCCCCTACCTGTCCGTCGGCGCCTAACGAACTGATGTCGTAGCCATCATGATCACCCGGAGATTTATAGATAAATTCGCGGCCCCACGGATCAGGCGGAACGGCCCTGACCAGATACGGACCTTGCCATTTTTCTTCATCGTTAGGCTTGGTGAACAGTGACTTTAATCCCTGTTCGGTGCTGGGAAAATGCCCGACATCCAGACGATATTGATCCAGTGCTTTACCGAGAGAATGGATTTGAACACGGGTGATTTTGGTATTCGATTTGCCGAGTTGCTCAAAATAGCGGGGGGTAACAATAGCCGCCAGCAAGCCGATGATAAGGATCACCACCAGCAGTTCAAGCAGGGTAAATGCGGCGTACCGGCTGATAGGTATAGGCGTGAGCGACTTCGCGCCATAGGTGACGTTACGGGTCATTATCCTTCTCCCTGAACCGAAGATCCCGCGCTATTGAGACCAGCCATCACGTCCATATATAAAAGTTTTCTGGGCGGAAACAGACAGCAGGCTTAAGCAGAGTGGGTCTAAGTTGTTTTGTGTTTATTGCAAGTTTTATTGTAATTTATAATATCTTTTTGTCAACGAGTAAGTGCGGGTATACCCACTAAAAGTAGTACTTACCCTCCCTCCCGGGGGGGAAGGTTGCCGGAAATATTTTTGGCTCTGGTGAAACCCCTACTGAGCAATTTTGGGGAGTTATACCCATGGATAAAAAGGGATGATGGGTAGATCAATTGGCAGCGCAATAGCCTATACATACATGTGAGGCTAAAAAAATGACAATCTTGATCCTACGGGTTTTACTCTTTATGTTTGGCGCAGGTGCGTTATTTTTTTCATGCCCGTCGATTGCGCAAGTCTATTCGGGTGTAAATGCCGAGGGAACCTTAGTCCTGTCTAACTTTAGCTCTGGCGATACACCAACGATCGTCGTTCCCGGCCCAATATTGGCTGAGGCCAAGTCGCAGAAATCTCATCCACGCCGGGACATTATTTTTTCTATTCCATTGGTCCTCAAAGCGCTAGTAGAAGATTCGGCAAAGGAGTACGGTCTGGACCCCCTTCTACTGCATGCAGTGATCAGAGCCGAGTCCGGCTATAACGCCCAAGCCATATCGCGCAAAGGCGCACGCGGGTTGATGCAATTGATGCCGGACACCGGTCTTCGCTTCGGTGTCAAAAATCTGCTTGATCCGCGCGAAAACCTGAAAGCGGGCGCGCAGTACCTGCGTTGGTTATTAACACTCTTCGACGGTGATATCGAACTGGCGCTGGCAGGATATAACGCAGGAGAGAATGCCGTGATCCGCGCCGGTTATCGTGTACCTCCCTATAACGAGACGCGCAATTATGTACCAAAGGTGCTGAAATATTATCGCGGAGAGCGATCCTGATGGCGGTCTTGATATCCAACCCGGAAGCGCCGGCTGACGGAAAGAGCAGCCCACCGCATAACCCTATGTTTGTACGTCTATTCGGAGAAATCAACATGCGCCTTACCAAAATAATCTGTGGTCCGTTATTTTTTTCGACTGTACTGGTGTCGACCAGTGCGTTCGCCGTAAATATGGACGCGCATGCACATCATCATCATCCTATGTCGACCGAGTCGTCGCAGGCAGTTGTCGACTATAGTTTGCCGAAGGTAAATTTGGTACGGCAGGATGGTAAGACGGTCTCGTTGGCTGACGAGTTAAATGACGGGCGGCCGGTTATTTTGAACTTTATTTACACTACTTGTACGACGGTTTGTCCTCTGACTAGCCAAACGTTTTCACAATTGCAAACGGCTTTGGGCAGTGATAAGTACAAGGTTCATCTTGTCTCTATATCGATAGATCCTGAAGAGGATACGCCAGCGCGATTGCAAAAGTATGCACAAAAATTCGGCGCTGATTCGGAATGGAATCACTACACCGGCAGCGTTGAAGCCAGTATCGCCACCCAACGTGCGTTTGATGTCTATCGGGGCGATAAAATGAACCATAATCCAGTGACCTTATTGCGCAGTGCTCCGGGAAAACCTTGGCTGCGTATCGATGGCTTTTCTTCTGCGGCCGATCTACTCAACGCCTACCGCAATCTGGTCGCTGTCAAGTAAAGGGGCGCATTGTGGCAGGCAACCTGGCGATTGCACAGCGATTGTGGGTCGGACGAAGACTGGCGGGATTTATTCCGCTCATGATAGTAATGTTGTTCGTGCTGGCTGTATCGAATACTTTGGCAGAGCCCTTAACCGGTACCGATGCAGCACTGCGGCTATACCGCGAGGGTATTCTGCCTTCAGGCCAGATGGTACACGCGGAGTGGGGCGCTAACGGATCGGTAGAGGGTGCCGAAGCCGCTTGCGTCAATTGCCATCGCCGCAGCGGGTTTGGTACCACGGAAGGAAAGTTCGTCATTCCACCTATTGCCGGCCGTTATTTGTTCAGGCCACATGGTAACCGGCCGGAGGATATCGACTTTCGCTATGGGGCAGGTTTTATTCCAAAGCGTGAACCGTACACCGATGCGACGCTCGCCAATGCGATCCGGAATGGCATAGGCCGCGATGGGAAGCCGCTCAATGCGCTGATGCCGCGCTTCGTATTCGACGAGGTAACTACGGCCGCCCTGATCGACTATTTAAAAGTCCTTTCAAGCGAAGCGGTGCCGGGCGTCACCGAAGATACGCTGCACTTTGCAACCATCATCACACCCGATGCCGATCCGGTAAAGCGGCAGGGTATGCTGGATGTGCTAGAACGCTTTTTCCGCGATAAAAATGAATTTATTCGCGGTGGCTTTCAGCGCATGAAAAGCGACAAGGGTGTTATGTATCGAGTCTCCCGCAAATGGCAACTACATGTATGGGAACTCACCGGCGCGCCGGAGACATGGGAACAGCAATTGCATGCACGCATGATTGCGGAGCCGGTCTTTGCAATTGTCTCGGGGTTGGGCGGGACAACCTGGGCGCCGATTCACCGATTTTGCGAGCGCGAGGCGATTCCCTGTCTGATGCCCAATGTCGACATGCCGGTCAATACCGAGAACGATTTTTATACGATATATTTTTCCAAAGGGGTGCTGCTGGAAGCCGAATTGTTGGCATATCGTCTGCGTAATAACTACGGCACAACGGCGCGGCGGCGCTTGGTTCAGGTCTTTCGGAAGGGAGACATCGGACCGCAAGCGGCCGCTGCACTTGCAGACGACTTGAAAGGTGCAGGATGGCAGTCGACCTCTCGCATCCTACATATCTCGGGTGATGCGGCGGAGCTAGCCAAAGCTGTCAATAGCGTGGCGGCTGGCGATGTGTTGGTGTTGTGGTTGCGTCCACCCGATCTCGCGTTGTTGCCCTCCAACGCGGAACCGGGGCAATCATTATTTTTGTCCGGCGTCATGGCGCTACTGGAAAATGCGCCACTGCCGCCTGCATGGCGTGAAAACGCACGGATGACCTATCCGTTCGATTTACCGGAGGTGCGGAAAGTCAGGATGAACTTTCCGTTAGGATGGTTCAAAATACGTAATATTCCGATCGTGAGCGAACGGGTGCAGGCCGACACTTATCTGGCATGCCAGATTTTGTCAGAAAGTCTCGGAGATATGCTGGATAGCTTTGTGCGCGACTATTTAGTCGAGCAAGTTGAGGCGATGTTAAGCAGGCGCCTGGTCAATGGTTATTATCCTCGACTAGGACTGGCACCCGGCCAGCGATTTGCTTCTAAGGGCGGCTATATTGTGCGCTTCGCACAGCAGGGGTCTATGCACCCGATTGTCGATGGAGATTGGATTGTGCCGTGACGTCTGCAGATTTTATTTTGGCTATTCTTCCACTGGAATGACCGCCGCAACCTGCCCCTGCCGAATAATTAAATTCCTCCTACCTTGTTCTGGCACTGCCGTTAGTGCACAGACGTTAGGTCTATTGCTTCCGTCAAACCACTCGTTTTGGTTCATACAATGGATACCCTACCATCAGTTTGGGTGGTAACCCTCCTATTTTTTCTCTGTTAAGAAACGTATTCTTATGACAAGGGAAATGGAAAGAAAAATAGGTTGCACTGATTCGGAAGAAGCGATTTAGCTGCACCAAAGCGAATGGTTTCTTGGCCAGAAGACCGAGCTGAACCGGCGCTGCGTGCAGTGAAGTCACTGATGACGCATCTCCCCCGAACAATGTATGCAAAAAATTGCGCAAACCGCTCTGCCATCATGCTTCACAGCAAACGGTATAGATGAAGTTCACATTCTATTGACGAAGTGAAGGAGGTCGTGATGTTTATCACGAAGTTGAGTTACAGCGGCTTGACCGCTTTACTGCTCGTTATAGCTAGCACCCATGTCGGCGCACAGAACTTTCGTGTGCAGTGTCCGAATGGTACGGCGCTGCATAAATCGCTCGACGGAAAGGTCGACTCGATGATTGTCGGCGACCCCACCCGGCCCTCAGCCGCCAATGCCAACCCCCAGATCAAGTGCCAGCATATTTCGGGTGGAGACGGATTTGCCACGATGGCAGATGGACAGCAGATCTATTTGTTCGGCTTCGGTGCATTGTCTGGGTTGGCCGATTTGAATAACGGTTTGCCCGGGACCGAAGTCGCTAAGGTGTTTAATGGTGCATTTGCCGGCCCGGTGTTTCCGGGGGATGGTACCGCGCCGAACAATGCCGCCATCACGGAACCGGCACTCATGATGAATAACGGTGTACTAGCGGCGCAAGCGCCCGGACCGATGATGGCGATTGACGAAGATGATGAATTCTTTCTGACGCTGTCGAATGTCGGGATGATCATGCGGCCGGATCTTTTCGAGCAGCACACGGTTCACTTCCACGGTTATCCCAACGCGTCGTCTTTTTTCGATGGCGTGCCGGATGCATCGGTCGCCATTAATATCGCGGGTAGTTTTACCTACTATTACACGGCGCCCGACGCCGGCACCTATTTCTGGCATTGCCATATTACGCCGCCGGAGCATTTACAGATGGGGATGGTGGGTCAACTGTTTGTCCGCCCACGCCAGAATCGGCTAGCACCAGGGGAAAATCTTTACATCGCCTTGCATGACTATCTTTACCCCACCGTACCTATTTCCAAGCGCGTCGCAGCGCACTATCCGAATGCGACTTTTCCACCCGAAGACTGTAAGAAAGACATTCTATGTTCCACTCCGCTTCCTGGTAAGGATAGCGGTGTAGTACAGATCGCGGGCGCCAAATATGCGTATAACGACGGCGATGGTTCCACCCGCTATGACGTCGAATATCCGATCCAGATGATGGGATTCGATCCTAACTTCCACTTTATTGGTATGACGTTTAATCCTGAGCCATTCGCTGATATGAAGGATAAATACTTCCTGCTTAGCGGACGTGGTTATCCCGATACAATCGGCGTACCCGGCTATGCGGGTCTGCCTACTGCATCTACCAATCCTTTACCCGGCGGTGCCATGACTACCGCTGCCAGCGACGGGGTAGCGCGCGAATCGCAGGTTCAGCCCACGCTGATCACGATTAATAAAACTGGCGGCCAGACCAGAGCCTTGCTGCGGGTATCGAATTTGAGCGTGACTGAATATCACACGTTGGCGACCGTCGGCGTGCCGATGCTGGTGATCGGTTTCCATGCCCGGCTGCTGCGCGATACCGCTGGTGAAAATCTGTACTACACCACCAACTCGGTGACCATCGGAGGAGGAGAGTCAGCCGATGTGATCCTCGATGTCAGTACGGTTCCGGTGGGGACCTATTTTCTTTACACGACCCAACTTGACCATTTGTCAAATGATGCTGAAAATTTCGGCGGCATGATGACTGAAATTCACGTTCTATAGGAGGGGCTGTGGAGAACCTACTACACAGAGGTATCGGGGCGTTCGCTAAGGCGATCATGACGTTGAATATAGCGGTGATCGCTGTGTGCGGTTGCTGGAGCGTTCCCGCGCAAGCGGCCGTGCCCGGCATTACGGGCGGCGCTACTACGCCGGTGTTCTCGCTGGTGGCAAGCGCTGGCTATTCATCGCAGCCGGATGGCGCGTTAATCTATTCCTGGGGATATGGTTGCGGCAAAACGGGTTCTGCGCCTGGCGTGGTAGTGCCAGCGTCGCCCGCAGGTTTCGCACCGGCAGCGATGACCAGTACAAGCTATTGTGGTGTCATGCAATTGCCGGGGCCGACGTTGATCGTGACCGAAGGTGATATGGTCACTCTTGAACTCGCTAATGCGTTACCGGTAGCTGCGGGAAATACCTCGATCGTATTTCCCGGATTCCAGGTTTGTTTCGGTCCCATCAGCGGTGGGATTTGCCATCCCTCCACCACCAACGGTACGGCGGGCATCCTCACCCGTGAGGCGGCACGCGGGCAGACAGTGCGCTATTCGTTTGAAGCGACCAAACCTGGTACCTATGGCTACCACAGCGGCACACAGGCAGAGCTGCAAATTGAAATGGGTTTATACGGCGCGATCATCGTGTTACCAAAAACGGCCCCGGCGCGCTGCAATAAGTCCGCGCTCGGTAGTCAAGCCGATTTCAGGCTTGCCACCTCTGCCTACGGGCACCCGCAAACATGTTATGACCGCGAGTATTTGTTTCAACTGTCAGAGATGGACTCTACTATACACTCAGCGGCCCTGGATCAGGTTCAGGCTTGTGATAGTGCATTGCTTGGCGGTGCCAAGATATGCGCGCCCATCGTCGTCAAAACCGAACCGTTTCATCCGAATTATTTCCTGATCAACGGGCGTTCTATGCCGGATGACATGGACAGCTCTTTCTCTCCGGCTTATCCGGCGCAGCCTTATAACGGCAATCCGCATGTGCATCCGGGTGAAACGATGCTGGTACGGGAGATCGGTCAAGGGCGAATCCAACATCCGCTACACATCCACGGCAATCATGCGCGGGTGTTGGCAAGGGATGGCAATCTGTTGCTGTCAACGGTTGATCAGACCAGTCTCGCCGGGCCGCTGATTTTTACTTTTCCTTCGGTGTCCGGGCAATCGGTGGACGCGCTATTTACCTGGACCGGCAAGGGCTTGAACTGGGACGTCTACGGTCATAAATTTGCAGGCGGTCCTGGTGCGGCGGATCCCGTTCCATGTCATCCGGATACTGCGGGGTTTTATACCGATGCCAGCAATCCGCCTGCCATACCCGGGGTGACGCCCAACTATGGCGAGTGGTGTGCCGATCATAACAAGCCGATGCCGGTTACGCCGCCAGACCCCCAGGTTGTTACCAATGGCTTCTGGTACGGCGGAACGCCTTACCTTGGTCTCCAGGCCGTAGACAGCGGTGGGGTACAGCCGATCACACGACCGTTGCCGCCCACGGCCACCTCGCAAAATCCTAGCGCAGGCTACGCCTTCATGTGGCATTCGCACGATGAGCGAGAGATTACGACAAACGATGTGTTTCCGGGAGGGATGATGATGATGATGATCATTGATCCTCCGGGGGCAGCAATCGACGAGAGGTTGTAAGTGGATTTGAGCTACCGGGATCGACTGAGATCGATGATTGTCGATGGATAGTCGCCTTGTGACAGGTGAGGATAAAAATGAAAATGACAATTATATTCAAACGGTTACCGCTTAAATTCGCCATTGTTGCAACCGCGATGGCCCTGACGGCAACCTCAGCAATGGCACAGTCTGGTGCGCTCACGACGGTGCATCTGAGCGCGCAGCGCATGAGTAAAACGCTGCCTGACGGCACCATCGTTCCGATGTGGGGCTACTGTTCAGATGACCGTGCGCAAAGTCCGGCGTTAAGCGGCGGTGTGCTACTTAACGTCAACCCATGCAGCACTGCGGTGGCTGGAACAACCAAGACGATAGCCAATACGGTCTGGGCGCCCGGGCCGACGATTGTTGTGCCGATTGGAAATCAACTCAATATCAGTGTAAAAAATAATCTGGCGGCGGGCACTTCCACTTCGCTCGTGATCCTTGGGCAGATTGGCGGTAGCGCGGGGAGCCCTACGCGGGACGTCACGCCGGTTGACCATCCACCGCAAACTGCAACTACCTGGCCAGCTCAAGCGGCGGCTGGTTTTACCCCACCGCAACAGGGCATGCGCGCCCGCGCCTTTGGTCAGGAGGCCGCCTTCAACGGCACGATCGCCTACACATGGAATACGAATATTGCGCCAGCAGCCAGGAATCCTCAGTACCTCAAGCCGGGTACTTACTTATATGAAACCGGAAGTCATCCGTCTTTGCAGGCACCGATGGGTTTGTATGGCGTGCTGATTGTAACGCGCAGGCCAACGTATGAAATCGAGGAGCCAGGGAGTGCCGAGGCATCGCAAACGCTGGAGTCTCCCGGCCATGCTTTTCCTGGCGCGTATGCTAATTACGCTGGCACACCATCGCCACTTGCCAGATTGGTAGGCGTGCCTTACGACATGGATGCAACCTTGCTATTTTCTGAGATTGATGTGAACCAGAATACGGCGGTGGATGCAGCAGCGGTAGCCGGAACCAGCGAATCGATCCGTTGGAATGATGCGCGTTGCACCCAATCGCAAAAGCCCGTCGCCATCGGCGTAGCGCAGGTGCCGTGTTATCCGGCGGCAGTCAACTATGCACCGACTTACTTTATGGTGAATGGCAAACCCTACAATCAAACCAGCCCCGCAGACTCATCTACGGTATTGCCCGATTTGGCCGGCAGCGACGCCGTCACGGGCAACATCATGGTGCGGATGGTAAATGCAGGCTTACGCACCCATACTCCCGCCGTCGTCGGACTACCGTTTACGCTGATCGGCGAGGATGGCAACGTGGCACCGGGTAACACCAAGGTGCAGAATGAAGTCAACATGCCCCCGGGTAAAACGATTGATGCATTGGTGCTTCCCCGGGCTAGCGCAGCGACCGGGACGCAAAGAAGATACACCGATGCGGTGTATCCATTTTTTGATCGGGGGCTTGGGCTGACATCAGGCAACGAGACTAGGGGAGGAATGCAGGGATACTTGGTCGTCGCGCCAGCGAGAACCGCCACGCTGACCGGTGCTGCGTTGGTGCGTGCCCTCAACACAAACATCGGTACCAGTGCCAAACCAGCGGTGACGGCGACGGCCAACCCTGACTATTACACGCTCTCACCGAACGCGACCGCCTTGAACGACAACGTACTGACCAATGACATTGGGGTGGTCCGCGCTGTCATTCAGGGGCAGGCGTTGACCAATGGCGCCACCACGTCCACCGCTGTGTTGGCGCACGGCAACGTGACGCTTAACACTAATGGCAAATTTAGCTATACGGTGACCACTGCTCCGGCCAGTACGAGTACGGCTACGATTGATAGTTTTACCTATTGCGGCAATGATTCGGCCACCGTGTGTGCGTTGGTATCGATCACCTTCGAGGCAACCGGTGCTGCACCGACTGCCGTGGGACGAATTTATAACAATACTGCGACGACCGCCTATCCAAGCAATGTCGCATCGCTGCTTAAAGTGCCGCGCGGCGCTGGTCTGCTGCAAGGTGCAACTGACCCCAACGGCTATCCGCTGACTGCTAAGTTCGCTGGGGTTGCGCCGAGCTGGGTAGCGCTGGGTAGCGACGGCTCCTTTACCGCGACACCTTGTGCGGCTGCCCCCGCTACCTGTACGTTCCAGTTCGCATCAGTGAATAGTCAGGGTACCGCCAGTCCCGCCCAAACCGCGACAGTGGTGTTTCCGGCGGGAAGCGGCTTGCCGATAACGCTGGTCGATGCCCAGAGCGGGACGGTATTGCTCAACGATTACAGCTGGATCATAGAAGAGGATCAGACCTGGCACAATGCGAATGTCGGTGTGACACCACCGATCATCAACGGGAAACCGACGCCTAGTTTAGCCACTAGTTTTTTCCGTAGCTACATGCCGGTCGTGGCTTCCGGCTGTACCGGAACATTAAGTTGTATGGATGCACAGAGCGTCGGCGGTACCGTCGTTGTGCCGAAACCGCGTTCGCTGCCGTCCGATGTCGCGCTTGATCCGAACAAGTGGTATTACATCTCCATCTTGCCGGGTGATGCTGCTAATCCGTTTGTAGGTGCCTTCGCGGGTGATCCTCTGCTCACCCCGGATTGCTTAACCCCTAGCGCTGCCGGTGCCAATGACGCCAAATGCGGACATACGATCAGTGGCGGCCAGATTGCACCGTTAGCCGGGGCTGGATATCCACCGACCACTATTAAAGTGGAGCCGAATCCTTTGCGCCCAGCACAACTGTCGGTGTATATTTTTGAAGACGGCAGCCCAACCAATGGCGATCCCGATGCGACCGAAAACGGGCTGGGAGGATTTGAAATCCGTATCTGGGATACCGCCGGTCGCTCCGGCGATGCGATCGGTCAGATAACTTACGATGCCTTCAACATGCCATTGACGAATGCGTTGCTGGGATCACCCGGTTGCCCAAATGTTTATAGCCCCACCACTTCTGGCACAAGTTCTACCAGTCCTAATTACGCGGGGAAGGACCTGACCGGCGTAATTCTGACTTGCCCTAATGACCCTATCGATCCAGCTAATCCTAGCGCGGATTACGTTTTGCAAGGGCAGGCGCTGGTTAAAAACCTGATGCCTGGCCGCTTTGACGTGATGGCACATCCCGGTGCGGTGCGACGTGGTGCAGGAGAAATATGGCATCAGGTATCTACTCTGGAAGGCACGCCGGCGCAGGATGCTTTTGTCAAATCAGGTGAGCCTGCTTACTTCCAGGAATTTGGACCTCCAGGCTTCCACACATTTATTGGTTTCGTGAATCCCGCCCATATCGCTCAACAAAATATTATTGCGACGCATGTTCCTGTAAGTGGGATTCCACCTGCACCAAGTGCCGATAACGAAGGACCTCCTGTCACCGGACCGGTTGCGCTTGCCACGACGACGGTATCGGGACGGATTACTAGCCTGCATATGTCACGTCCGGTCAAGGAAACCTTATGGGATTCCGGTGCGCGTGGGCCGCTGGCTGCAACGTCTTGCATGGTAGGTCTCAATCAGGAAGGTGAGCTGGGCCTGAATATTGGCTACGCTGCTTGCGACGATGATGGTAATTTCACGCTCACTAATATTCCTGTGGGTTCTTACATGCTAGTCATCTGGGACCATTGGCTGGACCAGATCATCGCCTTCAAGTCGGTCCAGGTATTGGCCAGCAACACGCCGGATAAAAATGGTAATCCGGTGCCGTCGGGTGCGGTGGCATTGGGCAATATCCCGGTATTTAGTTGGTTCACGCGTGTGGTGACGAGTACCTATATTGATCAAAACGGCAATGGCACGCGGGATGCTGGCGAGCCCGGTATCGCGCAGGTACCCGTCACAATTCGGTTTCGCGATGGTTCCGTCTCCAACGTATTACCGACCGATTCCGATGGCAATGCGGTGTTTTACGAGCTTTTCCCTCTATTTAACTGGTATGTGGTCGAATCAGACCGTACCCGCTTTACGGGTACCGGCGTCAACGTCACGGTCGACGCTGGTGGCTTGCCCGACTGCGTGACCTATCAACCGGTTACCGGGCAGGGCACGGTTGGCGCAGCTAACCAGAATAGTGCCATGCCGTGTTCAAAAACTGGCGGCATTCTCAACTCTTCGTATGTCTGGAATGACCCGATTACGGGTAAGAGTTTTGGTGCTGTCCCACCGGGATTGAGTAACGGCACCAACCGTAAGGACAGTGGTAGCGTGCTGTACGAAGGCTTGCAAGGTTTCATCAACCAGAGTCAAATTTTGGATTGGGGCAAGCGGCCTTTCAATGTCGGCGAAAACGGGGGGATTCAAGGCATGGTGGTGTATGCCTCGACCCGTGGCTTTGATGATCCGAGCCTTGAGGTGCAGTTTAAATGGGAGCCGGGCGTCCCCCGCGTCATCGTTAATTTGTATAAAAAGTTGCTGAATGCGGACGGCACGACAGCGCTCACCCTTGTGAACACCACTAAGACCACCAGCTGGGACGATTACGCGACCGGGACCAAGGCCGATGGGTCACCGAATATGGTGTGTCCGGGACAAGACGGTCAAGATCCTTTCCTGACTTACACACTTGGCGCATCTAACCAGTTCAAGTGCTATGACGGCTTCCATCTATGGAACCAGGTGCAACCTGCGGTCTACGATGGTGCCTATGCCTTTACGACCGATGCTGCGGGCTTGCCTCTGGCACCGGGGAGATATGTGGTCGAAATTATTCCTCCGGCCGGATATGAGATTGTTAAGGAAGAAGATAAGAACATCTTGATCGGCGACGCGTGGGTAGCACCGGCAGCCCAGCAATTCAGTGCGCTGGCCAATATTTTCATCATGCCTGATCAAGCCCAGGTGGGTGCATATTACAATCCGAAGAATCCGAATAATGCCACCACCAGCCTTGGGTTCCAGGGCGCTAAAGTCCAGTTTCCAACCTGCGTCGGGACATTGCGTACGGTGCCTGATTTCATGAGTCTGTTTCCCGGCTCCGGTCAGGTAGCACCGTTCGCGGGTGCGATCAAACCGCTCTGCGATCGTAAGGAAGTACAGCTTGCCGATCAGGCGACCGGCAAAGCAAGTTTCTTCATCTACAGTAATACGCCGGTTGCTGCGCATTTCACTGGCTTGATACTTGACGATGCTGCGACTGAAATCAATGCCGTCTCGCCCGATTTCGGTGAAAAATTCGCCATCGCCCATGCGCCGGTATCGATCCGCGATATGCATGGCGTGGAAATTTCACGGGTGTATTCCGATCAATGGGGTACCTATAACGGTATGGCACCATCGACCTGGCAAGTCAACGTACCGAATCCGTCTGGATATTCTCCGAATATGCTGATCGCTTGTATGAATGATTCCGGTCCAATCGTCGATATGCGCCCCGGTTCTTCAACCTTGGGACAATTGATTTCGGACCCATTGTTCAATCCCTCATTCAGCCATTTTTGCTATACCAACCCGTACATGCCGGGTGCAACTGTCTATCTTGATACGCCTGTGTTGCCAGTGGCTGCGTTTGCCGATGGTTACAATCCGGCCGATTGCAATTATCCCGACAGCACGCCTTCCATTAAACGCGTTGACGGCGACAACGTAGGACCCTGGGTGGCTGCGGCTGACGGTACGCATATTGTGAAGATCACCGCGCTGGGCGACGTGGATGTGCCAAATCCGGCATATCAGGGACCTAGTGCGACTAGCGCGCCATTCAACCAGCGCACGGTCAAACGGCACTATGGGTTCGGTCCGACTGCGGGCACGATTAGTATCAATGGTGTGGCCCTGACCAATGTGTCATGGTCCGACGCCAACATTACTGCAACGGTCCCAAGCGGTATGGCGACCGGTGAGTTGCTGATCACCAATGCAGCGGGATTGTCTAGTGTGGATTCGGTCACGCTGACTGTCGGGGGTGCGGTACCCGTAGTGGTGAAACCCGCCTTTTTTAATCCGAGCCCAGCCACGGCATCGGGTGCTGGCTTTCCGCATCCGATTCAAGACGCGATCGATAGCGCCCGGCCTGGCGATCTGATCATTGTGGATGCGGGAACCTATCCTGAACTGTTGATCATGTGGAAACCGGTGCAATTACAAGGCGTAGGCGCTGCCTCGGTAGTGATCAATGCTGCGAAATATCCGACCCAAAAGCTGGAAGACTGGAGACCCAGAATTAACAAGCTGTTCGGGGTGGATGTCACCACCGGTAATCTGAGCGATAAACCGCAAATCGATCCGCTTCCGACCCAAACTCCCATCACCGGTGGCGTCGTGCTGCTCGAACCAACCATACTGGCGACAGAAGAAGGGCCTGGAATAGCCGTTCTGGCCAAAAATCTACCGCAAAGCGATTGCGCCAGTACGACTTCTGGAGACAATGGACCGAGCAATTATTTTGCGGTGATCGCGAAAAATCTGGGCGTGCCTAGCAAGGTCGCCATACAACCGACCGGCTGGAATATGGGCGATTCGAACTTCCTCTGTGCTAAATCGCGGATAGATGGCCTAAGTATCACTGGCAGCGATGCGGGCGGCGGCATCTACGCCAACGGTTGGACCCATGGACTTGAAATTTCGAATAACCGCATCTATAGCAATTCCAGCTCTATGCATGGCGGCTTACGGATCGGCTCCCCATTTGAGGAAGAAACCCCTCCTGTAAATGGTTATGGCTATGACGTCGGCGTGAATATTCATCACAACGCCATCACCAATAACGGCACCGTCGAAGCGACACCGGGAGCTGGCGGGGCCAACGTAACAGGCGCTGGAGCAGGCGTATCCATCTGCACCGGTACCGATAATTATGCGGTGAATTACAACTTCATTTGCGGCAACTATAGCAACGGCGGCGGCGGCGGTATCGGTGCCATCGGTGTCAATATGAACGGTGTGATCGCCCATAATAAAATATTGTTTAATCAGAGTGCGCAACAGACGACGACCGTGCATGGCGGCGGGATCGATATTGAAGGCGATCTGACTACCAACACCACGTTTTCCAACGGTACTGGCAATATCACGATTGATTCGAATCTGATCGTTGGTAATTTTGCGCAGTCCGGTCATGGCGGTGGAATTCGGTTGCAACAGGTGAACGGCAACGACGTTATCAGCAACCCAACCAATCCGGAAAAATGGTATCGGGCAACCATCACCAACAATATCATCACGAATAACGTGGCGGGCTGGTCGGGTGGTGGTATCTCGCTGGTGGATACGCTGAAGGCGGTGATTCATGAAAATACGATCGCTAACAACGATAGTGCCGCCATCGTCGGCGCCTTGTTTGGCATCAATGGCCGTGGTCCTACCACATCGTATGCAAGCCCGGCTGGTATCAGCACTGAAATGACTTCGCCGGCACTGCTTGCAGTGTTGCCGACAACTGCTTCGGCGCGGGTGCCGGTCTCTGCGACCAAGGCGCGTAATACTTATTCCAACCCCGATATATTTAATGACATCATTTGGCATAACAGGTCGTTCTTTGTCGACGCAACCGGAGGTGCGGGTGCATCCAACGTTTGCTCGAGCAACAATACCAACGATCGGACCTGCAACGTGCTGCCACCGTCGGTAAATGCCAGCGACTGCACCGGTACGCCAGCGTATTGGGATATTGGTACGGTCGGCGATGTTTCGGCGGCAGCATCCAGATTCACCGTAACGGATATGTACAACTCGGTCCTTTCGCCAGCAGGTTCTATCTATGGCAGCAATCCTGGCCGAGGTATCAGCGTGAGTGATCCTGGGCTGACCAAGAGCTATTGTAACGGCCCGCGCGCCAATCCTGGGATGAAGTTCGAGCCAGGTCAGCCCTTCCTGCCGCCGTTCAGCATGGTTGCCGGTGTCACGCTGGATGAGGCCGGAAACTTTGTCGATCTGAAATATGGTCCGCTGTCATTGACTGATCCGCTTCAACCAGGTGCAGTACCCTACGGTAACTACAGCATTACAAATAGCGGTGCCGCATATAACAACGGCATAGGCGCGGATCCAGACAGTCTGATCAGAGCAACAAGCATCGATTATTTGGGTGCGCCACGGCCTACAACTGGTCGCTTACCGGGGTTTGACATCGGCGCGACGCAGGTCAATAACGGGATTGTCGGGGGAGCAAATATACTGCTGCGTACAGCGTCACTGATGGCCAGTACAAATGCATTGGTGGCGACCGCTAACCCATTGACTGCACTGGCAGCGGCAGTGAACGTGACGACCCAACCGGTTGCGCAGTTGAGTGCATTAACGCCAGCATCGATACCCTCTGCGCTCAACTGCGGTACGCCTGGACAGGCGGCCTGCGGGTCCGGTACGGTGCAGCTTTCGAATAGCGGAAAGTCATTGCTGACGATAGCCGGTATTACATCGAGTAATCCGGCCCAGTTCGCGATAGTGAGTAACTGTGGTGCCACATTGGCTAGCGGCGCTACCTGCGGGATCACGGTGACTTATCATCCGCTGGCGTTGGGGGGAGCGGTCACCGCATCATTATTGGTGCGCGACAATAGCGGGGGTGTGGCTGGTAGCACGCAGGTCGCTACCCTCAAGGGTACGACGCAATAAGTGGGCAATAAGTGGGCAATAAGCAGGCAATAAGCAGGCAATAAGCAGCCAAGGGGATCGCATGAATGAGCAAAAATATACAGCGCTGCACAGGGAGGTTTCAGGCTGGTCGCGCGTTGCTGGTAGGGTGCGTGGGGAAAGTGGCGCGTCCCTTATAACGGACAGCCGGCACTATGCCGTTCGTAGCATTGTCGGTCCCTTCATCTTGCTAGCCATCCTTGGGTTCTGCAACGGAGCTTACGCTGATAGCCAGGAAGATCCGCGCAATGCCGCCCACGCCTGGCGCATCAACCACAACCCGCAAATGGAGCGAATGTGGGGTATTAACGTAACGGGCGTGCGGCTGGTTTCTTCCAATTGGATGCTGCAATTTAAATACCAGGTTACGGACCCGGAAAAGGCGAGGTTGCTGCTCGATCATCAAGCCAAACCGTATTTGACCGACAAACCGAGCGGCGCGATGCTGGCGGTTCCGGCAATGGAAAATGTCGGTGAGCTGCGACAAGTGTCGTCGTTGGTGGCTGGGCGGGATTATTTCATTATTTTTGGAAATGCCAGTCAAGTGGTGCGGCGCGGTAACCGGGTAAATATTGCGGTTGGCGCGTTCCATGCGGACGACCTGGTGGTCGAATAGCTGGGTCGGAATAATATTGGATGAAAAGGAAAAGCACATTATGAACAACCACTATCGTCTTTCCATTCCCTCAAAATTATGCGTGTGTTTGGGCGTGATAGTTTTCCTGACCTCGGCTGCGCGGGCAGAAACCCCACCGTTGGGTGCAGCACAAGTTGTCGATAAGAATGTCGTGGCACGGGGTGGAGCAACCGCTTGGGGTGCTATTCGTTCGATTTCCTTTGTAGGTAAGATCGATGCTGGGCGGACCCATCCCACTCCTCCCGGCACGGTTGATAGCTACTCAACGGGTCCGTCGAATCTGCGCCCTGGTCAGCGCCGCATGATGATCGCTGAAACGCCCGTAAAGCCAGAGGAGGTGATTGCTTTGCCGTTTCGGCTGGAGTTGAAGCGACCGCGCAAAAGTCGGCTGGAGCTTGACTTCGCTGGCGATACCGCGATTCAGGTCTACGACGGTAGCGCAGGATGGAAGGTTCGGCCTTTCATGGGACGCACGACGGTCGAATCGTTCAGTCCGGCGGAGATAAAAATTGCCGCTTCCCAACAGGAGCTAGACGGTCTGCTGATTAATGCCGCCGCCAAGGGCAGTCAAATCCGCATGGAAGGTATGGATAGCGTAAATGGGGTACGCGCTTATAAACTCAGGGTGGCGTTACGCGATGGAGATGTGCGTCGGGTATGGGTGGATGCTGCGACGTTCCTGGATGTCAAGGTCGATGGTATCAGGGATGTCGGTGGTCGTTCGCGTGCGATGACCACGCTACTTAGCGATTACCGCCGCATCGACGGCGTGATGATTCCCTTCAAGATGGAAACCCATGGTGTCGGGCTGAAGGATGCTGAACGAATAGTCGTGGAGAAAGTAGTGATCAACGCGGATCTTCCGGATACACGGTTCGCAAAACCGTAAAACTGTCTCAACAGAAAAAGGTAAGAATGTTCAAATCAGTGTCATTTGACGTTCTCAGTACAGGCCTTCAAAACACCGAATCGCCGCAACGGCAGAGGAGAAGATATGAAAAACTCAGGGCGCTTAATGTCAATATGCTCCGACGAGGAGGGGATGCGCGATCGCGGGGCCGCCCGTATCTTCGGTTTGTCCATCTTGCACACCGGATTGCTGCTGACCATGCTTATTACGTGGATGGCGATGCTGACAATCGCCCTCACAGCCCATGCGATCGCTCCGGTTCAACAAGGATCCTCTGCTGAAAATCCGCAAGTACAGACACTCACTGTCGCCCAAATCATCGCCCGCAATGGTGCCGCGCGCGGCGGCATTGACGCATGGCATGCGGTTACAGGTTTAAGTGAGGTCGGCCGGATGGAGCAGGTCCAGCTTAGCACCATCAATGGAATCCACAAACCGCGTTCGGGTGCCCATTCAACCATTGGCGGCGGGGCGCGCGACCGGAGTGTGCCCTTCACCCTGCATATGCAGCGCCCGCATAAGATGTATTTGGAAATTCAATACCATGGGTCGACAGCGATTCAGGTTTTCGATGGGATGCAAGGATGGACGGTGATGCCTACATCTAGCGGGGCTGTAGCGGTGAAATACGCACCGCAGACTGCGCACGCGGCGGCGACGCAACAGGATCTGGATGGTCCGCTGATGGATAGCGCGGCAAAAGGGACTAAAGTGCTCCTCGAAGGCCTCGAATTGGTGGACGGACGTAATAACTATCGCCTCGCCTTAACATTGCGCGACGGTCAGGTGCGGCATCTCTGGATTGATGCCGACACCTTTCTCGATACCAAAATTGACGGCACCCGGATGGTAGGGGGATCAGTTTGGCCGGTAGAGACCTATTTTTCCGGTTACAAGAAAGTACACGGGCTTCAGATCCCCCATGTGCTGGACACCGCGATCGGCGGGACGCGTACCACTGAGCGCATAGTGATTGACCATGTCATGCTCAATCCTGTATTGAGCGATGCCCTTTTTTCTGCGCCCGCTGTGACGTCTGGCCCTTAACCTAACGTGTCAGCTTTAGGCTTAGGTAGGAACATGGAAATGGAGATTGATTGTGGCGATTGTACGGTGCAAAGTGGATCCATTATTATTCCCCTTGGTTTTGCTTATTATGCTTGCTGTGAGTGCATGCAGCGCAGATAGCGGAAGCGAGGCCGCACCGGCCGGTACGGTCGGGCAAGCCCCGTCGAAAAGAACGGCGACGAGCAAAGCGACTTCACCATTCCTTACTCCGCCAAGACAACCAAAGGGAACTACAAATCCTAACGCATTGCCTGCGGTGCCAAACGCTGAATAGCGCTTTGCTGCCGCTGAAGAAATAAATGGCCGCGACTGACCAGGAATGCAGGATCGCGGTAACGACTATGATGCGCAATGTATGATGGAAAAAAAGCTACGTAACCGCGTCCGTATGTTGATAGTCGGAAATCTTATTATTCGCAATGAATACGGTTCACGAAGTAGGTTCCTAGGCTCGCAAGGAGACAATAATGTTAAAGCTGCAGCAAGTGATGATGACCATGCGCAGGATGTGTAGCGAGCTGGAGTTGTCGAAGTCACAGTTTGGTGAGCTAACTGAGCTGATCGGGATAGCCTCGCTGATTGTGGATAGCCAAAGCAAGATACTGAGCATCAACGAGATAGCGGCGGCAATGCTGGGATTTAAGGTAGAAGAACTACAGGATACCTTGCTGACGCATTTAGTAGAAAATGGTCAAGGGGGGCTTGATCAAGTACTGACCTTTCCGCTGAAGTCTGGCAAGCTCGAATCGTTTGAGATCCTTTTTAAAGGCCGTAGCGGTCGCAAAAGTACACTCACTATCGTGCCCCAGTCGATTGAACATTCTGATGGCATCACGCGTTCTATGTTGCTGGTGCTCACTGAAAAAAACAATCGCAACGCTTTACTGCAAACTTTGGATCGATCAGAACCAAAACTTCAACAATTTTCGAATCGTTTAATTGCAGCCCACGAACTCGAGCTGAAACGTGTCTCTTCCGAATTGCATGACGGCATTGGACAAGTGTTGGCAATGATAAAGTTTATGATCGAAGATGCCGCGCGACAGGTAAAAAGCGGAAAGCCGGACGAGGGCGCGAAAATTCTTGATGAGACGGTGGTACGGTTGCGAGAAGCAATGAATGAAGTCAGGCGTATCTCGATTGAATTGCGTCCTAGTAGCCTAGACGATTTGGGCCTGATTCCGACGATTCAATGGCATTGCCGCATTTACAAAAAAGCATATCACGACGTGCGCCTGAATCTTGATCTGGATGTGATTGAAGCGGAAGTCCCGGAAGTGCTGAAATTGGACATTTTCCGCATTATTCAGGAGGCATTAAATAATGTCGCCAAGCATGCACAGGCATCCGAGGTAACCGTCTCTCTGCAGGTGGAGCACGCTAATATGCGTTTGATCATCCGTGATAACGGTAAAGGTTTTGATGCCAATCCACTCGATTTTTCCACTGCGAATCAGGGGGGATTGGGATTAAAAAGCATGCGTGAACGGGTAGAGTCGTCTGCTGGTAATTTTTGGATTCAATCGGGTCTGAATAGTGGAACCAGGGTAGAAGCGCGCTGGTCGTTGCAGGCGGTCGTATCCGGGATATTAGTATAACAAGCGATTATGTCTGGCGGGCTTTGCAGGCGCGGAACGGTGACTCAATACCCTGTTTGGCAACCCGTTGCCCCGATACGCATAACATCAAAATGCAGCGGTGCTTCTGGCTGCCGACGCAATCGAGGAAGTGAGTTACCTCCTCGATTGAGATTCACCGGCAGCTCGCGTGGATTCTTTTGCAGCGGTATTTCTTTCACTGTCCGCTGCCCGCTGTCCACTCTCGCTTAAGCGGGACTTTGTATATTCTATAGTGTTGGCACTGACGCGATTTTGACCCAGGCTGCCGACCTTCACTGACCCATCTTCAACCATCAAAATCCAGCAGTGGGGAAACTATTTTCCATGCGAGCAGCTGCGGCAATGAATTCCGGCAGCCTGGTTCAAAATCGCGTTAGCGCGAACAGACGGAATAACAATCACATATTAATACGCGTAGTGTAACTATTTTTTTGAGGTACTACGCTTATCGATCCGGAATGGAGGCTAGCCCTTAATTGACTACACTGCTGCAAAAATGCAACGACAATTGCGCTGCGCCATCGACCGAATTACAGCGATGATACATTCTCAGCAATTTTGCTTACAGGATGAGATTTCTCGCCCATTTTTTGCGCTACGAGTGCCAGTGCCGGGGAGGTCGCCGCCGGCTACCGACACCGATATCAGTTGTCAGCAAATTTTACATATTACGAGGCGTAAAAATTATATTTTTTTAAGTCATTGATATTAAAGAAGTTTTTTTTGGGCATGATTGTTGCTTATTTAGAATTATTCTTTAATCATTCCTTGGGAAAAAAATGAAAATTCTTAATTCTTGGTCTTCCGCTGCTGCTGTAGCATTTTCGGCCGTAGGTCTACTGGCTGCACTTGCAAATGCAAATGCAAATGTGATCGATTTCGCAGGTCTTGGAAGCACATTTGGGACGGTTAAAACGTATACGCAGGATGGGATGACTTTTACCGATTCTCTCGGATTTGTTGGACCGAATATTGTTCAAAATAATTTTGCTGGTCCATATGGTTATCCGTCAACGCTTACCGTCAAGAACACCGCTGGCTCCGGCTTTAATAGCTTTGACTTCACGTCGGAACAATTTTCAATGTTCAACAACGCTGATCCTGCGTCAGTCGTGACCTTTCTCGGCACAAAGATTGACGGCTCTACCATCAGCAAGAGTTTCACAGTGCCAGGCTATAGTGTTGGTATCGAAACATTTTCCTTAACGGGCTTCACGAACCTGACACGCCTTGACGAATCGCTTGGTTTTGTGACTTTTCAAAATTTCACGTTCACGCCAGGTAATGCCACAGCCAATGTACCTGAACCGGGATCTATTGCATTGCTGGCTTTGGGAATTTTTGGTTTCGCAGTGGCACGTCGCAAATCAGGCATTAACAACGCATAAACGTTTTTTACGTTCAGTCCGAGCCTGCCCGGAGCAGGCTTTTTGCATCGGAACCTGGAGCATCAACGATAGCGGCCAGATTGTCGGGCACACCGTCAAAATCCAGCAGCCACGCAAAAAGTCTTCCTGATGTCATGTCCGAAACCGTGATGCAAGGTTATTGGTAAAGCACGTTATTTTGACTAGTTGCAGCCAAGCGCATTAACTCGCAATCGAATCTTTATAGTGGTTGCGGTCTGGATAAGCGGTACGGGTCACATTAAATATAAGGGTTTTTTTATCTGTATTCTGGTAAAGACTGTGTACATTCGTTGATACTATTCCGAGGTTTGGTTTTAATATAATGCCTTGTCCTGCCGTTTTGCTATGACGAAACAACACATGCACTAACGCATCAGCCCACCCGCCCAAACTTTCGAGCAATGACCTTCCCGCCTGCCACAGTCTCAGGAGAATCCACATACTTCTGCATCATCACCTTGCGCTTATCAAGAAACATTGCACGGTCATAGGCCTCGCCGTAGGTATCTCCTGAAGCATGTGATAGCTGACGGTCAACGGCCTCGTGACGATAGCCCAAGCGCCCCTTAATCACGCCCATGGCAAGCAATCTGAAGCCGTGTCCGGTCATTGCGCCGCTGTATCCCATGCGCTTGATAGCTGCCAATATACCGAAATTAGTTGCACGCTTCTGAGGATCGCGCAGGTTGTAAAAGAGATACTTGTTATTGCCTGTGTATTGGTGGAGTTCTCTTAATAAAATACAACCTTGAATTGGCAAAAAATACGTGATCGTCTACTTTGCGTGGGCTCAGCTTCTTTTTTTCCATCGTTATGCGTTGCCACGGAATTAGCCAATCTTCCTTTTCGAGGTCGATTTCTTTCCATTCCGTTATCGTCAATTCGCTGGTGCGCACGAAGATCAACATCATTGGCCGGAACATAATTCTGGTCGGTGGGTACATTCGGCCGTCGATCTGCTCGTATGCACGGATAAACTCGGGTAGACCGTCCGCCGTGATGGCTGGTGACCTTTTGCACCTGGCTTGAGCGCACCTCGCAGGCTGGGGATAGGGTCTACTTCAGTTTCTATCGACTGCAATGGCGTAGCGGAATATTTGGCCACAGACCAGGCCCTGGCGCCTCGCCATATCTAAGGCGCCACGTTTTTCGATTTGCCGCAATACATCGAGCATGATTGGCGCTTTGACGTCAGTAATCGGCATCCTTCCGATTAACTGAAAAATGTCTTTCTATAAACGGCTCAGAACATGTCTGCAGTTAGTTTCCCCCACGTGTCCATCTTATTAGCATGCCACTCACGCGCTACCGCTTCGAATGTATTCGGGTTGGCAGTACTTGTTATTTCTTTCAATTCGTTTCGCTTGCGCAGGCTCGGTTCCATCCGTTTTTGTTTTTTTGCATCCATGCGCTTCTTACGTCCATCCGGAAAGCGATACTTCCGGGTAGGCACCGAACGGCAAACGTGTGTTTTTACCGTCGGGTTAACGGTAACGCATTCGCCATATTTTTGAACCGGTCGGAGCGACCTCAAGATACATCCCTCCCACCATCAGCCAATGTATAAGTATTACCCTTTGGTCTGGCACGTTTGAGCTGGATACCGTTCAGCGGGGTGGCAAGTTTAGGCATTTTTCATTCAGGGAGGTTGGCATGCATCCATTGATGAAAGTAGGGATGTAAAAATCTTAGATATAAATGGATAACATCGGACGATATCAAACAAAAAACCCGCATCCTCATAGAGAGAAGTGCGGGTTTCTGTACGTTCCTGTACTACCTAGAACATGTTCATGGTGGTGATAGGTGGATTTGAACCACCGACCCCAGCATTATGAGTGCTGTGCTCTAACCAACTGAGCTATATCACCAAAGAAGCCCGCTAGTATGATCTATCACTCCAATTGTTGTCAAGCGAATTGGGGGCTGATTTTGATGATTTTCGCTTTATTTTGGCTGGTTTTGATCCTGAGCCTGGATAACGGTATCCAATACCGTATTGGCAACATTATTACCGATGCAATCGATGATGATGCGGTCGGGCATTGCGCGAAGCCAGGTGAGTTGACGTTTGGCTAGTTGGCGGGTGGCGACGATGCCTTTTTCGCGCATTTCGTTGAAATCGTATTGGCCGTCGAGATATTCCCAGGTTTGGCGATAGCCGACGCAGCGCATCGATGGCAAGCCTAGATGCAGGTCGCCACGGGCGCGTAGGGATTCGACTTCGGCGACGAGTCCGCCGTCGTTGCTGTCAAGCATCATATCGAAGCGTTGGGTGATGCGGCTGTGCAGTACGCTGCGGTCGGACGGTTCCAGCGCGATCGGCAATACATCGAACGGAAGTTGCGGGGGCGGTTTGTTGGTCAGTAGCGATGACATGGTATGACCGCTGAGTTCGATAATTTCAAGGGCGCGTTGGATGCGTTGGCTGTCGTTGGGTTTGAGGCGCTCTGCGGTGAGCGGGTCGAGTAGCGCTAACTTGGCGTGCATTCCTGGCACGCC
The DNA here is from genome assembly GCF_035018905.1 of Glaciimonas sp. Gout2. NCBI lineage: Bacteria > Pseudomonadati > Pseudomonadota > Betaproteobacteria > Burkholderiales > Oxalobacteraceae > Glaciimonas > Glaciimonas sp. Gout2. The sequence continues at coordinate 257,247 of NZ_JASJXA010000002.1, forward strand.
GATAATTGCGGCTTCGGCGTCTAAGCGGGCGCGTAGTGCGGGATCGGCTTGCGGCAGTGTATCCAGGCCATCGCGCAGAGCTTTGAAGTAGAGCATGGTGCCGCCGACCATGAGGGCGAGCTTGCCGCGGGCGTGTATTTGTTCGATCAAAGCCAGCGTGTCGTCGCAAAATTGCATGGCCGAATACGATTGCGTCGGGTCAATGATATCAATGAGGTGGTGCGGCGCAGCGGCGCGTTCGGCGGGGGTTGGTTTGGCGGTGCCGATGTCCATGCCGCGATAGACCAGCGCGGAGTCGACCGAGATAATTTCGGACGGAATGTGACGGGCGATCTCGAGCGCGGCTGCAGTTTTGCCGGAGGCAGTGGGGCCCATGATGGCGATTACGAGCGGGCGTTTTGGTGCGGATTGATTCATGCGGTTATCAGTTTTTGGCTTACGTTATTGTGCTGGTTCAGGCCGCGCATAGCGCTACCGTTCCGTCATCACTCCGGTATTTGTTTGTCCGGGTCTTTGCATGGTGGCAAGCGTCGGAGCAAAATTGATGATTGCGTGAATTTTACGTGAAGTCGACCTGAGCTTGATTTGAATATTAGGTACTGATCGTATTCAGTCGAGGGTCATTGGCGGCCATGACTCTTGGGCGGATTACTCACATTGCGCTTCTCGTTGATCGATACTATTCCGGCTTATTGCAGTTATTGCCCACGCAAAAAGAGTTTATCGAGGTCGGACATTGCCAGTTGGCTCCATGTCGGACGACCATGATTGCATTGGTCGGCGCGGTCGGTGGCTTCCATTTGGCGTAGTAGGGCGTTCATTTCTGGCACGGTCAAATGTCGGTTGGCACGCACCGCTGTGTGACAAGCGAGAGTGCCGAGCAATGCATTGCGGCGTTCTACCAATACTCTTGAGCCGCCAAATTCGCGGACATCCCGCAGCACATCTCGCGCAAGCGTTTGGGCATCGGCATTTTTTAATAGCGCGGGAACGGCACGCACAGCCAGCGTTGTCGGCGACATTGCGGCAATGTCGAATCCTAGCGATTTCAGGATTTCCTGATTTTCTTCAACCGTGCCGACTTCCACGTCATCTGCAAAAAACGTCACAGGAATCAGTAACGGCTGAACTTGCATGGCGTTTTCGTCCAATGCATCTTTGAGTTGCTCGTACAAAATGCGCTCATGCGCGGCATGCATATCCACTAACACTAAACCTTTGGCATTTTGCGCGAGGATGTAAATGCCGTGTAATTGGGCCAATGCGAAGCCGAGCGGGAATTCATCGTTCGCGTTGGTCTGGTGGGCATCAGGCATACCAACACCCAGCGCCGCGGAGGGGTTTGTTGGTGTGGCTTGATTAAACAAGGCGCCGTATTGGGTGGGTGACTGTGCTACGCCGGGATAAGTATTTCCTCTAAATTGCCCACCAAATGTGGTCTGTTGATGCGGTTGTGGCTGCAAAATAGCTTGTAAGTGTTCGGCGGAGCCACGCATCCACGGCGTCGCGCCACTGGGCGCGGGTATCGGCGCTGGCGTGGTGCCAAAGGATGTCGCAGAAGTGAGCGCTAACGCGCGATTGACCGCGTGATAAATGAATTGGTGGATCGACCGGCTATCGCGAAAGCGCACCTCAATTTTGGATGGGTGGACATTGACGTCTACCAGCGACGGGTCCAGATCCAATGCCAGTACATACGTTGGAAAGCGATCGCCATGCAGTACGTCTTGATAAGCTGCACGGACCGCATGCATGAGTACTTTATCGCGCACGAAGCGGCCATTAACATAAAAATACTGCGAATCGCCACGCGCTTTGGAGGCGGTCGGAAGTCCGACGAAGCCATATAAGCGTAAGGTGCCGGCGCTTTCGTCTAGCGGCAATCTGGCTTCGGCAAATTCGGTGCCAAGTATGCTGGCGCTGCGTTTGGCACTTTCGGTGGCTAGCCAGTGATCGACGGTTTTACCATTGTGCGATAGTGAAAACGCAACATCTGGCCGTGACAACGCAATGCGGCGGACCACTTCAGCACAATGGCCGTATTCGGTCTGGTCGGATTTTAAAAATTTGCGGCGTGCAGGTGTATTGAAATACAAATCCTGGACATTGACCGTGCTGCCTTGGCCGCCGGACGACGGTGTGACGACGAGCGTACTACCGTCGATTTCGCAAGCATGGGCGGCATCGGCAGTGCGGGAAGTGAAAGTCATCTGCGAAACCGAGGCGATGGAGGCCAGTGCTTCGCCGCGAAAACCCAGGGTTGCTACATTCTCAAGATCGTGTAGGGATGTTATTTTTGAAGTGGCGTGGCGTGCCAGCGCGAGCGGCAACTGCTCTGGAGAGATGCCGCGGCCGTTATCGGTAATGGAAATGCGTTTTATGCCACCTTGTTCGAGCCGGACGGTGATCTGGGTTGCGCCAGCATCGAGCGCATTCTCTAGTAGTTCTTTAACAACCGCAGATGGTCGTTCCACCACCTCTCCGGCAGCAATCTGCGAAATAAGGTTGTCAGGAAGAGCCTGGATAGCACGAAAGGAGGGCAATGGAGCATTCATTTACAGATTATACCGAACCCTGAAGCTTGATTCTTGTCTGGAGTAAGGTATCTCTATTTTTTAGGATGGACGCAAGACCGCTCAAGCGGTGGCGCACCTGACGACCACCTTATTAAGGCCGTCGTCAGGTGGTATTGGTGGGGAAGTTTTGTATAAGTACTACTTTTGACCGGCACAGACCGGCAAGAGCGTTTTATGATTTTCGTTGATTTACGAGCGTTTCGCGCATGAACGGTCGTCTACTGGTAATCCGTGTGTGATTTTTTTTAGTGACATTGGCTTTTTCGGCTAACCGTGTAGTGTATTATTTCGCGCAACCATTAGGAGAGTTATGGACTTTATGCAATTCATCGACGTGATTCTGCACGTTGACAAATCCTTAGGATTCTTGATTAAGGAATACGGCACCTTAATCTATATGGTGTTATTTTTAATTGTCTTTTGTGAAACAGGATTGGTTGTATTCCCATTTTTGCCTGGCGATACATTGCTGTTTATCGGCGGTGCATTTTGCGCGATGGGCGAAATGAATATTTGGCTATTGATGGGTTTGCTGATCATCGCGGCGACCACTGGTAATACGCTGAATTATTGGATCGGTAGCAAGATCGGGGAGAAAGTCTACTCCCACGATTATCGATGGCTGGACCAAAAGGCTTTACAAAGGACGCATGCGTTTTATGAACATCATGGCGGAAAAACCATCATTTTGTCGCGCTTCGTCCCCATTGTCCGCACTTTCGCGCCCTTTGTGGCTGGCGTGTCCAAGATGACATTTTCAAAGTTTCAGTTTTTCAACATCACTGGCGCTTTGTTATGGGTCGTCGGTCTGGTGTCAGCGGGATATTTCTTTGGAAATATGCCAATCATTCGTGATCATTTAAATACGATTGTATTGCTTGGCGTCGGCGCAGCAGCGATCCCTGTGGTTTTGGGTGCGATATGGAAACTGTATCAAAAGCTAAAAGGGCAGCAAGCTTAGGGCTGCTGAAAATGCAGCTTGTTGTACAGCCTAAGATTTATGGTGCTTTAATGCTGATGTAATCTGCTGCCATCAGAGCGATGGATCAGATGTAAAAAAGGGTATGACGCATTTGTTTGCGCCATACCCTTTTTTTATGTCTGCACATTGCCACCAAAAGCGGTGAGCAGATACTAGTTATGTCATCTGGTTCTTGGACAGTGGCGGATTGTGCGAGAAATACTTCTTAATGCCGGTCAGTATGGCGTCGGCCATTTTGTCCTGATAGGCGTTGTCGGTCAGTTTGGCTTCTTCTTCCGGGTTTGAGATGAAGGCGGTTTCAATCAGAATACTTGGGATATCAGGCGCTTTAAGCACTGCGAAACCGGCTTGTTCGACCGACCCTTTGTGAAGCCTATTAATACCGCCGATTTCACCAAGGACCGCGCTGGCAAGTTTCATACTGTCATTGATTTGCGCAGTGGTAGACAAATCGAGCAAAACGCCCGCAAGTTGCTTGTCATGACTTTTGATATTCACCCCGCCAATCAAATCTGAGGCGTTTTCTCGGTTGGCCATCCAGCGGGCGGCGGTCGAAGTGGCACCTTTTTCAGACAATGCAAAAACGGACGAGCCACGCGCAGTGGGTGTCACGAAAGCATCGGCATGGATCGAGACAAATAAGTCAGCCTGAACTTTACGTGCCTTCTGCACCCGCATACCTAGTGGCACAAAGAAATCAGCGTCACGCGTTAGCATTACGCGCATATTAGGCTGCTGTTCAATCTTGGCTTTAAGGCGCTTGGCGATGGCGAGCACGATATCTTTTTCATGATTGCCGCGACTACCGGTTGCGCCAGGATCTTCACCGCCATGACCGGGGTCAAGTGCAATGGTGATCATCCGCGTCATGGTGGGCGACTTCTCAAGTTTTCTCTGCGCTTTGGGATCAACCCTTGCCACCGGCGGTTCTGGCGGTGGCACCACCGGTACTGGCTTGGTGACTGCTACTGGCGGGACGATCTCTCCCGGCTCCGCTGTCGGCCATTCGCCTTTTTGGATCATCATGGCAATTGGATCGGGCGGCACTAGTGGATACAAATCGAACACCAAACGGTATTTGTAATTCCCGATTGGGTCCAGCGTAAAGACCTGCGGTACGACCTGATCTTTCAGGTCAAACACCAGACGGACCACATTTGGTCGATTCTGACCAACCCGAACCTGCTTAATATAAGGATCGTTCGATTGAATTTTGGCGACCAGTTCTTTCAGTGCCGGATTCAGTTCAATCCCTTCGATATCGACCACCATTCGGGCAGGATTTTGCACCAGAAAATGGGTAGCTTTTAGTTCGACATCATTTTCCAGCGTAACGCGGGTATAGTCGTCAGCAGGCCAGACCCGAACCGCAAGAATTTGTGCGGCCCGTGCAGATTGCGAGGTCAGTGGCGCGACAACCGAAATAAGCAGCGTTCCACCTGCTTTGAGAATGGTACGGCGGCTTTTGGACTTCAGAGGTTTGGTGCAAATTTCAGTCGAGCGAGACATTGATTACCTTTATCGGTTACGCCGCACAATTTTACATCACGCCCGTCTCCTGAGACGCTGAGAATGACGTTTATGTCTGGTGTTGGTAGAATATTTTCTGCTTTTTCGGGCCATTCAACGATGCAAATATTGGAATCATTGAAATGCTCGCGGAAACCGGCTTCTAGAAATTCTTCCGGACTTCCCATGCGATACAGGTCAAAATGCATCACTTCGACCGTTTGTTGATTTATATTGACGGTATAAGGTTCCACCAAAGTATAAGTTGGGCTTTTGACGTGGCCGGTATAACCGGCAGCATGCAATAAGGCGCGGGTCAGTGCTGTTTTGCCAGCCCCAAGGTCCCCATGCAAATAAATCGTCAGACCCGGTGCCAGCGCCCGTGATAATGCAGCACCAAGGGCAAACGTACCTGCTTCGTCATGTAGATGAAAGGTAAAGTCTTGCATCTCGTAAAATAGTCCTCTGTCATTGATGAGTTGATGTCCTGATGTCTCTACCGCATTTTACTGAAACCGCCTTGAATCGCGCTGATCTTAACGATCACGGCATCGATCACAGCGTCGACAACAGCACCGATATCAATAACGATATCAAACGCGATCATAACCCCACCGCAATGGTTGCGCTTGCCGCCACCATCAAGGCGTGGGGGCGCGAATTGGGTTTTGCTGACGTGCGGATTACGGATGTCGATCTGTCGCAACAAGAAGCTGGCTTCGAGACTTGGCTTGCGCTCGGATATCACGGTGACATGGATTATATGGCAGCACACGGTTTAAAGCGTGCGCGACCCGCAGAATTGGTGCCGGGCACCATTCGATCGATTAGCGTGCGCATGGATTATTTGCCGCAAGATAGCGATGCCGCATGGCGTCAGCGTGAGAAAAATCGGCTTCAGCCCGGTGCATCCACGTCGGCTACGGTATCGCTATATGCACGTGGTCGTGACTATCACAAGGTGTTACGTTCGCGCTTGCAGCAATTGGCAGATCGCATTACCGCCGAAATTGGTCCCTTTGGTTATCGTGTATTTACCGACTCCGCACCGGTGATGGAGGTCGCGCTAGCGCAAAAGGCGGGTTTAGGTTGGCGCGGAAAGCATACCTTACTGTTGAACCGTGAAGCCGGTTCGTTATTTTTTCTAGGCGAGATGCTGACGGATATGCCACTCCCAACGGATGCACCGATCACGTCCCATTGCGGTCAATGTAGCGCCTGTATCGACGTGTGTCCGACCAAGGCCATTATCGCGCCCTATACTTTGGATGCACGCCGTTGTATTTCCTATTTGACAATAGAATTAAAAGGCAGCATTCCGCTGGAATTTCGAGCCTTGATCGGCAACCGCGTGTACGGCTGTGATGATTGTCAGTTATTTTGTCCGTGGAATAAGTTTGCTCAACCGTCCACGTTGAATGATTTTGATGTACGTAACGGTCTCGATAACGCCACGTTAGTAGAGCTGTTTGGCTGGACCGAAGCCCAATTTAATGAGCGCTTACAAGGCAGCCCGATTCGCAGGATAGGGCACGAGCGATGGTTGCGTAATATTGCGATCGGATTGGGTAATACAGCCGCAACGGCCATAACAACGCATAATGCATCAGAAATCATCGCTGCCTTACAAACCCGTGCCGACGATCCATCTGCCTTGATTCGCGAGCATGTTGAATGGGCATTGCAGCAGTACGGACTGTAATCTGATGCAGATGCAGCGTAGTTAACGATAGTGCAGCAATCCCAGCCATAACGGCAAAGTCAGTGCCGACAATACCGTTCCTGCAGAAACCAAAAACGCCACCAAAGGTCCGTTGCCACCAAGCCGTGCTGCCAAAATATAAGCGCTCGATGCCGTCGGCAATGCACAGAACAACACGACTATTTGCAATTGCAAGGCCCCCAATCCCACCCAGCGACCAAGTATCAACGCTGCCGCCGGTAGCGCCAGTAATTTTACTGCAAGAAAAAATCCCGTCATCAACTTGGCCTGACGCACGCCAGTAAGACGCAAACCTGCACCGACCAGCAATAAGCCAATTGCCAACGCGGCATTGCCGAGTCGCGACAAGACCGCACCGGCGACATCCGGTATTGGCATACCCGATAAGCTATATAACAAGCCACATGCCGTGGCGACCAACAAAGGGTTTCTTGCCAGTTCCTTCAACAACCCGCCGTTTTTATGCACCAGCGAGTGCACCGCCGCCAGGTTACACAGCGGCACGCCAAAGCCGATCAACAATGCCATCAATCCCGTACCTTCTTCCCCCGCCATACGTGACGCCAGCGCCAACGCCATATAGGAATTGAAGCGATAGCCGGTTTGCATACCCGACTCATAATCCATCGGCGTTGCTTTCAAAAACGGCTTGCCGATCCAGGTCAGGATGATCGCCACACCAAGCGCCGTTAATCCCACCATGAGCATTTTTCCGGTGGTATCGAAATGCAATACGGTACGCGCGGTGGAATAAAACAGCAAAGCAGGAAAAAGCAGGTAATACACCAACTTCTCGGCACCGGTCCAGAAGGCATCGCCCCAATCGGTCGTCCGCCGCAAAATAACGCCAAGCAGGATCAGGGTGAAATCGGGGAGCAACAGGTTAATGATATACATGGAAAAAATAGTTATTTCGATGTTAAGTGCGGTGAAATGAAATTTTGAGTCAGCCCACTTGGCCACAAAAAATTATGAATATGAATAGTATGAAATTGCGTACAACGACAAAAAATTGGTAGAAAAAAAGCAAAAAAAAGGCAGCAAACGATATCAAAAGCCAGCACCATCAAACCTGCATGCCAACCATATCAATGGTACGAATTGTACCTTCTTGGCTTGGCTCAAATAGCCAATAAAAATCTGCCCGAATTTTTGGATATTTCTTATCTCAGTTTAAGAATTGTCTCATATCAATTCGCAAGCGCGCTTTGTAGAATTGCACAGGATTAATGAAAATAAAATAATAATCTGGACAAGGACAGCCGCGCGACGGATGTGCGGGCTTACGTGCAGTGTAACTGCGCGCTATCACGCAATGCTTTGAGCAGTTATGGGTCGCTATTCGCGTCTGTTTTTTCGTTCATTAATGGCTCTCTGTCTAAATTAACAACCAAAGCATTAATGCGATTCTTGAAACCTTCAGCTCTACCGATCCGGTTCAATAACCCGCACGGAAACACGCTGAGCGATCACGTGGAATGCTGATTTTGCCACCAGCGCAGGTTGAGTCTGATGCCATTTGAATGACGGCAAGCGTTTATCAACGCCTCGACTGCTAAAAGTAATAAAAGCACAACTTCCAACAACATAATGCCTTAAATAGGCATAAAGAGAAAAGCCGTCATTATGCGTAATAAGAAGGTCGATACAAATGCATTTTTTTGGGCTTTACAGGGAATCTGCGTACTTCATCGCAAGCCCTTTTCCATGGAATTAGCGATCCAACAATTAGCCGCGCCACACACCGTTCATTCCATGGTTGCGGCTATTGCTTTATACGGCTTCGATGCGGAACTAACGCGCTGCGTTACCGCAGATGTGGACAAAGAATGTCTACCTACCGTCGTTTGGTTGACACCCAAATCCCCTTTTCTACAAGTCGAAGCCGCCCCAACAGAGGGCAACAATTCGAACGAACTTGCGTTGCTATCGGCAATGACCCAAGTGTCAATTGCGATGACAGATATCGCAGGCAGGCCAAACACACCAAACAGCGTAGACAGCGCAACTTCAGTTCTACCGCCAGAAGCGCCGGATGCGATACCAGCCATCATCCTGGAAGTCGATACCGACAGTTTTTTGGTACTGGAAAAAGGTGAGGTATCACCAACCATGATGTCGCCCGCAGATTTTTCACTTCGGTATCACGGCTTTCTCACCCGCATTAATGTGCAAGCTGACCCCGGTACGGATATTGATAGCGAGACCGAAGCGCGGCAAACGCGCACATTCGGCTTCAGCTGGTTTGTGCCTGAATTACTCAAACACAAAAAATTGTGGCAAGAAGTATTGCTGGCCTCGCTGGTGATCCAGTTAATTGCACTGGCAACGCCGCTGTTCACGCAAACCATCATCGATAAAGTAGTAGTTCACCGCACAGAAAGCACGCTGATCGTGATTGCGATTGGCATGGCAATTTTTATGCTGTTCTCGGCTGTCTTATCGTGGTTGCGCCAATATCTGGTATTACATACCGGTAACCGCGTCGATGCGGTATTGGGTTCATCAGTGTTCGAACGCCTGTTCAAACTGCCGCCGCTATATTTTCAGCATCGTCCGACTGGCATCATTGCCGCACGTCTGCACGGAATTGAAACCATCCGCGAGTTCATTTCTGGCGCAGCCGTAACGCTGATACTGGATTTGCCATTTCTATTTATTTTTGTCGCCATTATGTTTCATTACAGCGTTACCTTGACGCTGATTGTGTTGGCCATCTTATTGTTAATCGTCGGGCTAAGTATCGTTGTAGCGCCGTTATTTCAAACACGGCTGCAACAACAATTTCAACTCGGCGCACGCAACCAAGCCTTTCTTACCGAATACGTATCCGGTCTCGAAACGGTCAAATCATTACAACTAGAGCCGCAACTCAACAGCAAGTACAGCGGTTATCTCGCCAGTTATCTACAAGCTGGTTTCTCCACCAAGCAACTGGCCAATACTTACAACACCACCGCCAACTTTTTGGAGCAGTTACTTAGCCTGTTGATCCTCGGTATCGGTGCCTACACCGTCATGCACTCAAAGGAATTCACTATTGGGATGCTGGTTGCCTTCCAGATGTTTGCGGGCAAATTGTCACAACCAATGTTGCGTCTGGTCGGCCTGTGGCAACAATTTCAGCAAGCAAGTCTATCGGTAGCGCGGCTAGGCGATTTGATGAACGTGCCGATTGAACCTTATTCAGTCATCCCCGCACGCGACACCGCACGGCATGGTGAAATCGAAATAGGCGAGATCGCTTTTCGTTACGCCGATCATCTTCCGCTCGTTTATGAAAACGTCTCCCTGACCATCCGTCCAGGACAAACCATCGGCATTATGGGGCCATCAGGCTGCGGCAAAAGCACGCTCGCAAAATTATTGCAAGGCTTCTACCAACCCAGTGCTGGTCGCATCCTGATTGACGGCGTCGATATCCGGTATCTCGCGGCCAACGAACTGCGTAGCTACTTCGGCGTCGTGCCGCAGGAAACCATGCTCTTCTCCGGCACTATCTTTGAGAACCTACAAATGGCCAGCCCCAACGCTAATTTTGAGGCCATCACCACCGCCTGCAAAATGGCAGAAATTCACCACGTCATCGAAGCCTTACCGCAAGGCTATCAAACCGAAATTGGCGAACGTGGCGCTGGCCTCTCCGGCGGTCAAAAGCAACGTATTGCCATCGCCCGCGCCTTATTAAAGCAGCCAACCATCCTCATCTTCGACGAAGCCACCAGCGCCCTCGATGCGTCTACCGCAGAGCAATTTGCTCGGACCATCAACTCTCTCAAGGGCAAGGTGACGATGCTATTTATCACACATGGCTTACCGCAGGGACTGAAGGTCGACGCCGTATTTAGCCTAACCGCAAACGGCGCGCAATTGGTTAACCCTGACGCAGAAAGCAATGTGCTTGGTAATTCCATATTGCAAGCAACAGAAGGAGGCAATTAATGCCATCCACGCCATCGGACAATGCAAATCTGAATGCAAGCATCAATACAGCATCAGAAAATAATTCGACATCATCAAAAAATAATTCCACATCATCAGACAAGTGGGGCAAACCAGATCAGTCGGAGCTCGCGCAAAACATGGCCCCGATCATGGCGCTGCCTTCATCCAATCGTTGGCAAGATCCTCTGCGTTTGATCGAAGCCGAAGCGCCAAGCCACATCAAGCGATTGGTTCTATGGACAGTATCGATTCTTATTTTAATATTGATCATTTGGACTGCGTTCGGCAAACTCGACATTATTGCCACCGCCGAAGGCAAGCTAGTCCCGCAAACCTTAGTCAAGATCGTGCAACCGGCAGAACCTGGCGTCGTCAAAAAAATACTCGTCAATGAAGGCCATAGCGTCAAGGCCGGTCAACTATTAGCCCAACTCGATACCACACTGGCCAACGCCGATCGTAACGGCGTCAGCAAGGATATTGACATCCAGCGCATGCAGATTCGTCGGATCAATGCCGAACTGGCAGATCAAACGATGGCATCCAAAGCAGGAGACGATCCGCAGCTATACGCGCAGGTACAGCGTCAATTTTTGGCGCACAGGCAAGCATTTCTAAGCAGTCTGGATCAGGAGAAATCACTGGTCATCAAAGCCACGCACGAGTACCGCAGTGCGGTGCAGATTTCCGCTAAATTAAAACAAACATTACCGCTGTATCAACGCAGTGCAGAAGCCTACGCCAAGCTAGAAAAAGAAGGTTTTGTCAGCGGTCTGGCTGCCGACGAGAAGCAGCGCGACGCCATTGAAAAAGCCAGAGATCTAGACGCGCAACAGTCAATCGTCGCCTCGCTTGCCGCAACCATCGCAGCCCAACAGCAAAGGATCACCCAGTTACACGACACCTATCACGCCGACCTGCAAACCGAACTTGCCGACATCCACGCCCGACTCGCCCAATTGCAACCGAACCTGGATAAATCCATTTACAAACAAGGACTGATGGAACTGCGCGCGCCACAAGATGGCGTAATCAACGATCTTGCCACCACAACCGTCGGCGCAGTGGTACAACCCGGTACGGTTATCATGACGCTCGTGCCGCAGGACGAGCAATTGTATGCCGATGTCTCTGTCAAAAACGAAGATGTCGGCTTCGTCCAAATCGGCCAAACCGCGCAAATCAAACTCGCTACCTACCCGTTCCAAAAATACGGCATGTTGAACGGCACAGTCACACGATTAAGCGCCGACGCATCAGATCCCGAAAAGGGCAGCGCCAATGCCAGTGGTCCGTCAGGTGGCGGCAACGGCGATGACAGCAACAACGCCAGATCAACCTACAAAGCCCGTATCAAACTGGCGCATCAGATATTGGTCGATCCGCAAGGCAACCAATTGCAAATGACCGCTGGCATGCAAGTTGTCGCAGAAATTCATCAGGGCAAACGGACAGTATTGGAATATCTGTTATCGCCGGTGCAGAAGGCCGTTCAGGAGGCAGGGCGAGAGAGATAGACCACGTAATAAATAAAAAAATATGTCAATAAATAGAGCGATAAATATTCTAATAAATTCATCCAAGAGAATTCTCGATCTTCGCCGAGAGTTATCTTCCTTATAAATTTATTTATAGAATTTTTCATGTTAATTCGAGAATAGTCTCGTATCAATTCGGAAATTTCATTTGTAAAATTGAAAATAATTAAAAATAAAATAGACACTAAAATAATTCATGACAACGTTTTCTGCCATTGCAGTCACGCTATCCAATCTTGATGCAATCAATTGGAATCGACGTTCCATAAAAATGTGAACAACGAGTATATGGCGTTCCGCTCGCAACACGATTCATCGCCACTGAAGCGTGCAATGCGCTTTGACACAAAGCAAGTTTTAAATGATCAAACGTTGACAGGGTAATCGACATAATCAACCAAGGAGTAGTGAGCATGATGATAGGCAAACGATCTTACTTTCACATTTTTCTAATGACGGTATCGGCTTCTTTAGTTATCTCTTGCAGCGAGGATAAAACAGTGAGGCAACTGCATTCAAGCGACGGCAAAGCGACTTTTACACTACCTCAAAAATATGAAACAAATAACACCAATACAGAGCTGATTACCTTTGCCTTCCACTATCCAGACATGGCACCGATAACACAGGGAAGCGCACCAAAAAAAGATGAGATAAAAATATATCTAAGCCGGACAACAGTGTCTGATTTTCCTCGAATTAACGACGCCGAAAATATGGAGAAAAACGCGATCGATCAGTTCGATCCCTCACGTCGAGGACTCGAATATCGCGTAGAAAATCGCGGCATTTATCGCAGGTATCAACAAGGCAATCCGAAAGAGTTGGAATCACTCAGCACGTATTACATCTTTCAGGCAGCAGACGGACAACCCGTCGCGATCAAAGATCCATTGCCATTTATCGTTAGTTTTAAAGCTCTCAGAACAATCGATGATCACTTCGACTTGCAATACACGATAGCCAAACCGATAGGAAAAGACTTTATAAAAATAGACCAAGTCGTCACGGACCTGATTAAAAAGAACATCACCATCGCGTCATCGTCCGAGGAATAAATTATGTCTATTGCAATGCCCATCCATGCAGTTCTGACTTTAAGAAAAGTGTTTAACGACCGGCTGTTAAAAGCCCCGACAAGTGGAAAAAATAAAAGAGCCGAAATAATGAAAAACAAGGTCGCTGCATGACTCTGCATGGTAACGAAGCAAATATAGGGTGTCAGGAGGCGATTTTATGGACATAAAAAATATCATGTCCAGAGCACTTTTATTAATAGGAAGAATATGCATTTTCCTTGGATTGTGTAACGTATTTTATATAGGGAATTTCCTAAGAAATTCTCATACTTTGTTCCCAGTAGAGATTCTCTTTTCTGTAATTTTCGTTCTTGTGGGCGTGGTCTTGGATACCTTCTCAATGAGTAAACGCGAGTCTTTAGATGTAACTACGTTTTACAGAAAATTAAGAGAAAGTGTTGAAAATAAAACCTATCTCGATAATGCAAAAAAAATGGGGTTAATTTCGTTTTTTTTACTTGTTACTCCTACGGCTATTGATGGCAGCCATACATCTAGATTTCAGTTCACTAATAGTTACACCTTCTATTTATTCAGCACTTTTTTGTTTCTATTAATGTTCTGGCTTTCTATCACCTCCATCTGTTTCAAGAAATTTGAAATTTCGTCTAAATAAATTAACTAAGGTCTTAAATGAGTGTTGCTTACATTGTCACGAAATCCGGAATTGTTGTTATTGATGCTACGCCCGCAGCCATCAAAGCCATTGCAAAAGGAATTGGGAAGGATGCTGTGCCCGTAGCAGAACATTTAGGAAAAATAGTACAAAGAGGTGATGATGCAAAAACAGCGATGGACACCATTCTTGATACGCTAAGAAACTCTATTGGGGGAGACTTTACTAATCAGGTAAAAATGGTCGGTTCATTAGGTGCTGGTTATGCAATCGGTGAAGCGGTAGGCGTCTATGTTGGTGGTGCGACAGCGCCATTTATAGGGCCATTTGCAATACCACTGGGGGTTGTTGCAGGGGTTGCTGGAGGATATGTCGGATCAAAGCTTTATGATTGGCAATTCGACGAATCGACAAAACTAGGCCAAGAAATCAATGACCGTTTCACCCACTCCCGTAGCTACCGCTACGATCCCTTAGTCCTCGACCTCGACGGCGACGGCATCGAAACCGTCAGCAGCAAAAACAACATCTACTTCGACAACAACAACGACGGTATCAAAACCGCGACCGGTTGGGTCGGCGCTGACGATGGCTTGCTCGTCATGGACCGCAACGGTAACGGCGTGATCGACAACGGTACGGAACTCTTCGGTAATTCCACCCACCTCGACAACGGCCACACCGCCAGCGATGGTTTTGGCGCGCTGGCTGATCTGGATTCCAACCACGATGGCAAGATCGATAAAAACGACGCCAACTGGAACCAACTTAAAGTCTGGCGTGATCTTAATCAGGATGGCATATCTCAAGCCAATGAATTATTCACGCTGGATCAACTCGGCATCGCCAGTCTCAACGTCAACAAAAAATCACATAACCAAACACTCGCCAATGGTAACCAGTTAGCCGACCAAGGTACGTACACAAAAACCGATGGCAGCAGCGGCAATATGGGTGACGTAAATTTTGAGGAAGACGCCTTCCATCGGGAGTTTACTGATGAAGTCGTGATTGCCGATAACGTCAAAGATCTGCCCGATATGCAAGGCGCAGGCAAAGTGCGCGACCTGCGCGAAGCCGCCAGCTTGTCGACATCACTGCAAGACGTTTTGGCACACTACAGCGCGGCCACCACACGTGAAGAGCAACGCGGTTTGCTGGATCAAATGCTGTCCGATTGGGCCGACACATCCGGCATGACTAAAACCCTGCAAGAACGCGCTGGCAGTGCTTACACCGTGATC